>JANDWE010000022.1 GCA_024330325.1 Candidatus Nanosynbacter colneyensis
AATTTCCTCTTTAAGCTTTGCTTCCACAAAGTTTTTTAGTTCATTCTTATCAATAGCCAATGCGCTGGCGGTAATTGTCGATTTCAGAGTTACAGCTCCAGTCGCTTCGCCATCTACCGCTACGCTTGAGCTAGGATCTGATCGATTTTCAACATAGCTTTCAGTTATAACCGCTGCCGAATCGCCGAATGACGACAACAATTGCCCCTTTAATCCGTCAATCTTCTTTTCGCTCAGCTTGCTTTTTGCCGATTCTATATCACTAGCCGTCACAACCGTAGCAGTTTTATCGGTGCCGCCACTAGTAGCAGACCGTAGCGACGCAGAAATGTCATCAACCGAAATACTCATACTGCCAGTGGCTGCATTATACTGAGCTCCGCCCTCACTGGCGGTAATAGACCCAGAAGCAGATCCCGGACATTTATATCCTGGACAACTCCAACCCAACGTAGCCCCTGGAACAGTCACAGAAGAATTCAAAGTATAAGATAGTCCGCTATTTTTCAAAATTGTACCAGCTGAAATAGTCACACTACTTGACGACGAGTTACTGAAAACAACTACTCCGGTCGCCTTTTCTCCGACATTCTTCTTGCCCGTAGCAGAAAATTCAACACTAACCTCTTTAGCCAGCTCCTTTTTCACAGACTTAATGACATTAGATTTCGCGCTTGTAGTGGCTGTTTCATTCAAGCTGACGGTATCACTGACTGTCATACTAGTAGTCTTTGCTGAAATAATGACCGTGGCATGTGGCGCAAACCAAATTGCCCAAACCAAAAATACGATCAAAAGTAAGGCACCACCGCCTATCAATAAGAACTTCTTACGAAATGTATTAAAATCAGGGACTTTCGGTTTTTTAACCATCTTTTTCAGAGAGTCCAACCCCTTAGGCTCCTTCTTATTTGCGTCAGCTATAACATTATCTACAGCAGAATCTTCATCAGATTTCTTTGATCTTTTCGCGGAATCCGCCATATCTCCAACCGCCAGTTTGCCGCCATCAATCACATCATTGTCGTCATCGACCTTCAGAACTGGAATCTCCGCAATTTCTGGCTTGCTCTGAAGCGTTTTTGCAATAGGAATTTTCGCCGTTGCCGCCAATCCAGCCAAAACCGAATCATTCGTGATCAATACAATTCTCTTATCCGCCGAAGTTGCCGCCCGAGCCAGTAGTCGAATATTGACAGCACTCTGTAAAACGCCAATTCTTCGAGGCGGCACTAACGCAATAATTCGCTCTTTCGACGCCTTAATCTTACTAATTATCGTCGTAATGTCGTCTTCTACATCGATATAAATAACGTCTTTATTCATTTTAAATCTTTAACAACCTATTTACTTTTTCAACTAAACTATTACCGTCTTGACTACCGATAATTGTATCATATCCAACTCGCAACAAGCCCATCGCAGTTACAAATGTGTGATCGCTAATATCTCCGGTTTCGTCAACTATTCCTGTAATATCACTTGGATTGATATATTGAACTACTGGTTTCTTAGTAAAAGGCAGGTCTTCTGGCCAGCGTCGAGTTTTTAGAGCTTCAGTAATTTTCTGCAAGCTCGATCCACCGCCACACAGTAAAATCCTATTCGGCAAATAATCGACATTATCAAAATCGCTCAGCGCCAATTCAACACCTGATAGCCAAACTTCCAAAGTCTTATCGATCGCCGCGTCAACTTTTTTCTTGACGCTAGGCTTCAAATTCTCATTATCAATATTCAGCTTCAACTTTTCTGCATCTTTGAAGCTTAAATCCAGGTCAGCCGCAATAGTCCTAGTGAAACTTCGTCCACCAATACCAAACATCTTTGTGCCTTCGACTCCGCCGTCATTAACAACTGCAATATCCGTCGTGCCACCACCAATGTCCGCTAGAATCGCCGTGAAATTGCTATCTGTATCCGATCCCAAAACGCTCCTACTCACCGCAAATGGCTCGGCAGCCACAGCAACCAAATCCAGCGCAAGCTCGTCCGCAACCTTCTCTAACGCGCCGATATGAACCATCGGAGCAAACGCCGTGTAAATCTGCACCGCCACATCTCGCCCCTGAAAACTAATCGGATTCGAAACTTTATAGCCATCAATATGAATACTCACCAACGCCGAGTTGACCAATTTCACCTCAACATCTTCATTGCCAGTTTCTAGTGCAATTTGAGCCTGAGCTTTTCCCTGGGCGCGCTCCTGAACTTTCTCAATGATGAACTCCATCTCAGCAATGTCTAGTGGCTTATTCGGCTGTGGTCTGCGATAGCGAATAGTATTCGTAACACCCTTGACCAACTCGCCCGCAATGCCGATAACAACCCGCTTACCCTGAACGCCAGCTTGATCTTCAGCCTCAGACAGAGCCTCTTCGCAATTCGCCACAACACCAGCAATATCAGCAATTGCACCACTGTGCATATCGCCCATTTCCTGCTGCTTTCGACCAACGCCAATAATCTTCAGCTCGTCGTCTTTAACTTCAGCGATTAACGCCTTAACCACCTCCGTACCAATATCTAAGCTAACCAATAGTTCGCGACTATCTTTATCAGACTTCTTCAACATGTCTTTCAATGCCATATAAGAAATATTATATAACGCTTGTGATTTTAGAGCAACAGTTAATTATCTATCTTAAAACAGCCTTGATTCGACGAATTCCAGCCGAACTAGATTCTTCTTTGGTGATTTTGAATCGCTTGCCACCTTCAGCCAAAACTCCAGTATGCTCGACGTGCGGACCGCCGCAAACTTCAAAGCTGACAATATCATCACCCTTGCCAATAGAATATACCTTAACTTCGTCGCCGTAACGCTCACCAAACGCACCAATTGCGCCCATGCTCAATGCCTCATCGGTCGGATATACAGCAAAATTAACTGGCAAATCTTCATCAATCCAAGCATTAACCTGATCTTCAACCGCCTGTTTTTCTTCTGGAGTCAATTTATCGTGATTAAAATCAAAGCGCAATCGATCGGCGGTAATATTACTTCCGTGCTGCTGTAAATCTGGCGCATCCAAAACCTTACGTAACGCCGCACCCAACAAATGCGTCGCCGTGTGATATTTCAGATGAATAGAGTCATGACCTTCCAAGCCACCGCTAAATTGCCCCTTACGAGCCGTCTTAGAGCGCTGTCGTTGCTCATCCATTTTCGCGGTAAATTCCTCGCGCCAATTGTCCGAAAGCTTAATTCCCTGTTTATATGCCTCTTCCGTACTGAGTTCCACTGGAAAACCGAAGGTGTCGTACAAAGTAAACAATTCTTCACCAGTCAAGCCATCGTCAATGTAGCGTTGCATTTGTCGCAAGCCTTTTCTCAAAGTCTGGCGAAAAGCTTTTTCCTCCTTAACGAGGACGGCAATTATATTGTCGCGATTATTCTTCACCTCTGGAAAATCGGCTTCATACAAATCAGCAATCGTCGGTACAACTTCTTGCAGGAAATTCTGCTCGATACCCAAATCAAAGCTATAGCGAATTGCCCGACGGAGCAGACGACGCATCACATAGCCCTGCTCTTTATTACTTGGCACACACCCATCAACCGCCATAAACGTCGCAGCCCTCAAATGATCAGCAATCACTCGCATACTTTCGGTATGTGAAGCGTAATCCTTGCCGCTCAGATCTTGCAGCTTTTCAATAATCGGCCAGAGCAAACTAATCTTAAAGACGTCAGGATCATTATTTACTGCAGCTGCGATTCGCTCAAGTCCAGATCCATGATCAATATTTGGCTTATCGAGTGGCTCAAATTTTCCCTCGGCAACTTTTTTATACGCCATAAATACGTTATTGCCAATCTCCATAAATCGACCGCAATCACAGTTCGGATGACAATTTTCACCAAATTTTGGATCATGCTCAATGAAATCAAACTCGTAAAACATCTCACTATCCGGACCACATGGATCACCAACGGGAGTAGTCTCTGGACCACCATTACGACTCCACCAGTTTTTACTGCCGTCATAAAAGAAAATTCTTTCACCTGGATTTACACCACGCGCCGCGCCCTGCTCTTCGCTACCGATGTCAGCCATTTTTGCATCGATGCCCTTTTCTGCAAACTTTTCCTGCCACAGTTTAGCCGCTTCAACATCTTTCTCAATATTATATTCCGGCGCACCGATAAAACACGTTACGTACAATCTCTGCGGATCAAGACCAATTTCCTCAGTCAAAAACGTCCACATCCAGCCAATTTGTTCTTCCTTAAAATAGTCACCCAAACTCCAGTTTCCAAGCATCTCAAAAAACGTCGTATGACGATTATCGCCAATGTCGTCGATGTCCTGCGCTCGCAAACACGTTTGAGAATCGGCAATTCTCTTACCTTCGGGATGTGTCTCACCAAGCAAGTATGGAATCATCGGCTGCATTCCGGCGCCCGTAAATAAAGTCGTCGGATCATTAGTTAAAATCAACGGCGCACGCTCAACGACGGCGTGACCTTGTTTTTTATAAAATTCAAGATATTTACTACGTATTTTTTGGGCATTCATGAGTGTAATTATACCATAAAATAACCCCACCTTATAGATGGGGTTTATAGGTCAAATCACCAATCTCAACAGATTATTCAGCTACTTCTTCAGCTGGCTCTTCTTTTGGTTGATTCTTGCGAAGTTTTTCTGGATTGCGGATGGCTTTGTGCTTGTCAACTGAGACTTCCTTAACCCACTTTGGCAATTTAACGCCAGCTTCTTTCAATAATTTAACTACACGCGGTGTTGGCTGTGCGCCATTGTCCAAATATTTCTGAGCCAATTCAACTTGGATATTTGATTCTTTAGTGTGTGGATTGTAGCTACCTACATAAGCGACTACACGACCGCTTGATGGATGACGATGTGCTTCTTGTACCGCCAAGCGATATACTGGATAACCTTTGCGACCCAAACGTTGCAAACGAATTGCTAGCATAAAATTAATTCTTCCTTTAACTCTACGTTTTATTATTCCTTACTTTAGAACAGTTTACACTATTTTTCCCATAACGTCAATCTGTTTTCACGATTCCGCCACCCAAACATTCATCGCCGTCATATATTACCGCAGATTGACCCGCGGCTACGGCACGCTCCGAAGCAGAAAGGTGCACAATATCTCCGTCAATTTTCGCGTCGAATAAGGCGCCTCGATGACGCAACCGAACTTGTACATTCTTATCTTTATGCGGTGCTTGGTTAATCCAATGAATATCCGCCAGCCTAAGTTCTTTTCGCCACAAACTTTCATTATCAATTGAGCGCGACACGTAAACCTCATTTTTCTCCATATCCTTGCCCACAACATAATAAGGTAATCCGCCACCAACATTCAGCCCGTGACGCTGACCAAGCGTATAAAAAATTGCGCCGTCATGCTTACCAACGACAGATCCCGTCTGCTGATCAATGATATTTCCTGGCGCAGTTTTAACATATTCCGACAAAAACTCGCGAATTCCAACTTGCCCAACAAAACAAATTCCCATCGATTCCTTTTTACTAGCCGTCCACAAACCGCGCTCTTTCGCCATTTCGCGAACTTCCGCCTTAGTAAAATCACCCAACGGAAATATGGTTTTTGACAAAGCTTCCGAAGTCACTCGATATAAGAAGTAGGTTTGGTCTTTATTATCATCACGGGCGCGTAACAATTTGGCTGACGAAGACGATTCATGAGCAACACGCGCATAATGCCCTGTCGCGATATAATCCGCTCCAGCCGCCAACGAAGCCTCTAAAAATATCTTAAACTTCACCTCTTGATTACACATAATATCTGGGTTTGGTGTGCGGCCAGCTTGATATTCGCGAATCATGTAATCGACAACGTTTTGCTTATATTCTTTCTGGAAATCAAAAACTCGAAAATCAATACCCAAGCCAACCGCCACACGCTTGGCGTCAGCAACATCTTCCGCCCACGGGCAATGCATTCCAGGAAGATCTTCCGACCAGTTTTTCATATAAACACCCGTTACATCGCAACCCTGCTCAACCAAAAGTGCCGCAGCCACAGAAGAATCCACGCCACCCGACATTCCAACAAAAACTTTCTTACTCATCTAGACAACCCCAGAGCGAATAGCCCAATTCTCATTAGTTCACCCATTGCCAACCACCAGCCCCACGGCGTCAACCACCACCACGAACTCCAGTTTTTATCAGAAGCAACAGGATGACTTCGAATCTTCACATCGTTAAATTGTGCTGAAAATTCGAGTTGCGCCCGACGCATATGGTATCCACTTGTCACCAAAATCACATCTTCAATTTTTCTCGAATCGACAATTTTCTTCACCTCAGTGGCGTTTTGCCTGGTCGTCTCGGAAGATTCATCCATAACAATGGCTTTCTCAGGAACGCCGCTATTAATCGCTCGCTGGTACATAGCCTTAGCGTTGGACGGACCAGTTTTATCGGCCGCCGCGCCCGACACAACAATCAACGGCGCCCAGCCTTCTTTATATAGTTTAATAGCCTCGTCGGTTCGCGCATTCGTATCACCACCGCTGACAACAACTATTGCATCAGCCCTACGGCAATCGCCTTCGCCCACGCCTTGACATTTTCCCAAATCATTCGGCGACAAATATGTGCTAAGTCCAAAAATCACCAAAGCAGCAAAAATCATCAAGCCAACTAGTTTATGGATCATCGACGAGTCCTCTTCATTTCCGCTTGCACAGCCTCAATGATAAATTCGCCAGCTCGCTTTATATTCTCATCATCGTTCAACTTGCCTAAGGTAAGCCTTAGACTTCCATCAATCTCTGATTCGCTCAGACCAACACTCGCTAGTACATGAGAACGTGTTCCAGAATTAGCCGCGCAAGCACTCCCTGTAGCCACTAAAACCCCACGAGATTCTAACAAAAATACCAACCTTTCAGCATCAACTCCAGGAAATGATATATTCAAAAAACTCACCAAACTTTTTTTCATATCTGATGATATCAACATCTCAGGAAAAGCCTGCCTCAAATCTTTTACCAAATTTTCTCGTAGTTTTCGCAGTCGCTTCACTTCGGCAGAACGTCGTTTTTGTGCCAATTCCAAAGCCATCGCAAACCCGACCACGCCAGCAACGTTTTCAGTTCCACTGCGTAGCCCCAATTCTTGACCGCCACCAAAAATATTCGCTTTCAGTGTAACGCCAGGTCGCACCCACAGTAAACCAACTTGCTTTGGACCGTAAACTTTCGCCGCAGATAATGTCAATAAATCAACGCCCAGCCTTTTAATTTTCACATCAATTAAAGCCGCCGCCTGCGAAGCGTCAGTATGAAAAATCAACGGTAAAGACTCGCCATTTTCTTGACGCCTGAGCCGCTCAGCTTTTACAATTTCCGCAATCTCTTCAATTGGCTGGATATAGCCCAGCTCATGATTCACCAGCGCAACACTAACAAATCCAACGTCTGGCGTTAGCATTTTTTTAACCGTGTTCGGGTCTATTCGTCCATTTTTCATTGGCGGAATTAACTTCACTTCCGAACGCGCTTTTGCGGAATTGATCACCGAGTCATGCTCAATTGCCGAAATTAAACTTACGCCATTTGCTGCATTGAACGCCAAATTGACAGACTCAGTTGCTCCAGCTGTCATTATCAATTCATCAGCCATCACACCCAAGCAGCGCGCCAGCCGAGCCTTCGCGTCTTGATATTCACGCTTTGTAAATATTGCTGGAGCGTACGGACTAGACGGATTGAAAAACTTTTCAGAAAAATATGGCAACATCGCCTCAACCACCAACGGGTCCATTGGCGTGGCAGCAGCATGATCAAGATAGATATAGTCTTTATTCACTTTTTTATTATATCAAAGCGGCCGACCGGTTTGCGGATCTTTCTTATATAATTGCCGAGAAACTCGCTCGTAATATTCCTTAGTTGCCAAGACAAAATTCTGAAGCTCATCGCCCTCCAAGTAACTATAACGATAATTCGGCTGAATCTTCAAGATTCCCTTTGGCTGTACTTCATAGCGCGTAGTCAATTCTTGCCGGCCACCCTTACCGTCAGCAACTTCTTCATACCAAATCCAGGTATCTTTATCTAAATTAAAAAATTCTCGTCGCGCAACATATGCCGGCTTCTCGCCAAAAATCGTTGCGCCAATTTCACTCTCCAATTGGATTAGCTCGCGCTCGGTAAATTTCTTTAATGGACGATCTTTTTTACGGAATTTCAATAAAGACACCGCGTCGCTATCATCAGCAAAAACCAAACTTCGTACTTTTTTCAAAAACTTAGTCACCTACAACTCTCCTCGGTTTTGTATTTATCACGTAAGTGTTGGAGTGAAGCACCAATTGCCCACACAGCTTCAATCGGACTATTCTTAATGCGATCAAGACTTTTTCCATAGCTACCAAGTGCTTTATTACATAAATCAATCGCCCCATCATCAGCAGAGTTCATCCTGGAAGCATTTTCAATATCAATCGCAGTCTTCCCCAATTCAGGATTTACCTTAGAATCGCCACCACGCCGCTCGGTATCAGAAAAAATAGCGGCAAGTTTTTCGCGAGCTTCAATTTCAGGCGTCTTTGCAACACATTCCGGCGTACTATTCATTTTCTCCACTTTCAAATGCCAAAAAGTTCTTTTGTGTTGTGAAGAGTAGCTTGGCTTAAAACATCAAAATCAATATTTCGCTGCTTCGCCCAATATTCAGCCACCAATCTCACATATTCTGGCTTGTTTATATTACCACGAAACGGCGCTGGTGTCAAGAACGGCGCGTCAGTTTCTAGTAATAATCGCTCCAGCGGAATTGAAGCAAACAATTCTTTCTGCAATTGATCCTTTGTGAATGTACTAATTCCATTAAGTCCAACGTACAAATTTCGCGAAAAACCTTTTTCCAAATTTTCACGCGTATCAGTAAAGCTATGTAGTACGCCGCGAAGCCCGTGAAAATTGTCAAAAATTGGCCAAAAATCATCCCAAACCGACGGCTGATCCTTCGCACCATCACGAAC
>JANDWE010000118.1 GCA_024330325.1 Candidatus Nanosynbacter colneyensis
GAGTATCGTGCACGCCACCCAGGAAGCGATTGACGAAAACTCAACCAAGCCACTGACTGCTTGGAAAAATAAATGGTGCGAAAAAAATGCCAATGGCGAATTTGTCCTGAAAGATTTTACCGCCGCAGAAAAATTATCCGCCGCAATTGACGTTTACGAAAAGTACGTAAATATTCTGTCCGAGCGCTCGTTATTTGACTATGACGACATGATTTTATCAGTTATTCAAGCCTGCGAATCACACCCAGAACTGCGCGCAAATCTCCAAGAGCAATTTCAATTCATCATGGTCGACGAGTTTCAGGACACAAACTTGGCGCAATTGCGATTGCTGTTCAATTTGACCAACGAGAACGACGATAATCCAAACATCATGGCGGTCGGCGATGATGACCAAGCAATCTTCAGCTTCCAAGGCGCAGACGTGGGCAACATCCAGCGCTTCCGCCAGCATTATCACGACCCAAAAATCATCGTTTTGACCGACAATTATCGTTCCACCGAAAACATTTTATCGTCGGCGCGGGACGTCATCACTCAAGGCGCGGATCGATTGGAAAACACGATTGACGGGCTATCAAAGCAATTGACCGCGCACGCAAATAGCGAAGGCTCAAAAGTCGAAATCCAAGAATTCTCATCTGTTAG
This sequence comes from Candidatus Nanosynbacter colneyensis, assembly GCA_024330325.1. GTDB lineage: Bacteria > Patescibacteriota > Saccharimonadia > Saccharimonadales > Saccharimonadaceae > Nanosynbacter. The sequence continues at coordinate 649 of JANDWE010000118.1, forward strand.
CGAAGAGCGAGCGGGAATTGCCAAACAAATTGCCGAGCTGATAAAAAATGGCGAGAAACCAGAAAACATCACGATTATTGCACGCCACCATAAGGAACTCATTGAAATTCTTCCACATCTTTATAAGGAAAATCTTTTTGTCAATTACGAGCGTCACGACGATATTTTGGAGCAAGACATAATCCAGATTCTGGACAAATTAGCGCGAACTGTCGTGGCGATTAGCCAGAATAATTTGGACGTTGCCAATAGCCTACTACCGGAAATTACGGCTCATCCAGCGTTTGGATTTTCTGCGCTGGACATCTGGAAATTGAGCCTTCAAGCTTACAAAAATCGGCAATTGTGGCTGGAAAGTATGCTGGCGAACAGCGTATTTAAGGAATTTGCGGAGTGGCTTTTGGAGCGCGCTAAGGACGTGCCGAATCTGCCGCTGGAAGAGCAATTGGATAATTTATTAGGCTTAACTAACGATGAAAGCGGCGATCTTCCGGTCAATTCTCTCGCCAATTTCTATTTCTCGCCAGAAAAGCTAGATAAAAACCCAGAAGCATATCTGACGATTCTGGAAAGTTTGCGCACTTTGCGTCAAAAACTTCGCGATCGAATCACCGATAAAAACCCAACTCTGGAAGATTTTTTGGAATTTATTGATCTGCATATTTCAACAAAAACTCGCTTAACACAAATTCGCACGCACGCAAGTTCACTCAGCGGCGCCATAAATTTGATGACCGCCCATAAATCCAAAGGTCTGGAATTTCCGCACGTTTTCGTGATTGGGGCAATTGACAGCGCTTGGGGCGAAAAAGTCCGCACGCGTAGCCGAGCTATCCGATATCCCGCAAACCTCCAACTTCAGCCAGCGGGCGCTACTTACGACGAGCGACTTCGGCTGTTTTTCGTGGCGATGACTCGCGCCAAAACCACATTGACCATGACTTATTCCCAAACCAACGATTCTGGCAGCGACACGATAATCGCCAGTTTCTTGACGAATTGCACGCCAACCATCATTCCAACCAGCGACGATCCAGTTGAACAAATTGAACTCGCTGAAACCGATTGGACGACGCGACTAACTTCGCCAATCGTTCCGGAATTAAAGGACTTATTGACGCCAGCGCTTGAAACATACAAGCTTTCCGCGACGCATTTGAATAATTTCCTCGACGTTTCACGTGGCGGGCCGCAAAATTTCTTATTGAACAATTTGCTGCATTTTCCATCCGCCAAAAATTCCGCCGCAGCTTACGGAACCGCGATTCACAGCAGTCTTCAGCAAGCACATTGCTCATTCAGCGCCGATCATCAATTGCCAAACACCGAACAAATCCTCCAATTTTTCCAAAAATCCCTCGAGAGCCAACATTTGCCAGCGGACGATTTTCAATTGTATTTGGACAAGGGGAAGTCGGCTTTGACTGCATTCTTAAACGCCAAATCTTCAGATTTTCACGACACGGACTTGGCGGA
>JANDWE010000025.1 GCA_024330325.1 Candidatus Nanosynbacter colneyensis
CAGCCAACACTTCAGAACGATATGCTCTTAGCGATAGATGCTTTATATAAGGCGGCGGGAGCTGGAAGCTTGTTTGATTATGATAAATAAAGTTTTTCTTCGTACAAACACGCCACCGAGCTTATAAGATTTGGACTAACTTTCATACTGATATAATAAAATCATGATTCACAACTTGTATTCAGCATATTCTTTACCAGCGAACCACGACACATGTCACCTATTTGAGCATCTAATTATTAGGCGATTCTTAAAGAAAACGGAAAAAGCTGGCAGTAACCGAGCTTTCGTTGGAGAGTTAGACGGCACGACTAGCGAATCAAGCGTATTTTTTACGTCCGCACTATTCACAAGCGAGTCTAATACATTATTTGAAAAAACCATCAACGATATTACGCCTTTTGAAATACCCCTTATTCAACAGTCCATCTCACACATAGAAGCCGAGATGCAATCCAACATTGATATAACAGACATGACGCTACTACAAGAACAGCTCGCTCTTTGTCAAAAATATTTTATCGATAGTCAAAAAACCACTCCCAGCAATTCACGCCCAAAATCTAAGATTTCTCCTCTTAAAATCAGCCATAGTCCGAAGGATTTTACAGACGTTAAGATTGATATAGAAATCGCCGACGCCAGCGATGAATTGACTGCCGCATTTTTCTGCACATACCCGATACTTTTAGACCTAGTGCGCGACATTTGTTTCGATAAAATCTCATCCTACCCATCCAGCCCCGGACAGTTTATAGCATACTATGACGGCAATTACACCAGCCAAACCTACACCGTAAAAAATACAGACCTTGCTCGACTGAGCTCAAGTGAAACTATACAGACATATTTACAAAGCTTTAACATATCCTCGCACGCAACTGACCTAAAAAACCTTGCCGAAGCTTTCACATCTGACCCATTTTATATTTCAGCGCCCATATATTTTTATCAACAAACCGCCACGCCACTATCCAGAAATGACCTAGCGAAAACTATAAACGTCGCAAATATGAACGCAATCCTAAAACAAGTAAAGGCGACGATAGTCCTGGATTATTAGCTCTAGCCGATTTTTTAGCAGAGAAAAGATTCTGAAGAGGAAATATTAACGCCGCCAAATTTTGCAGGATTATTATGAATGAAAAGATCATGAAGGGTTTAGTAACGCAATAAACCAACCATTTTTACAGCGACTGTCTGACTGGTGTTTTCTCGATTCGTAAAAGTGACTTCCTCTACAAGTTGATTTTTTGGCGCTTTTCATTATTCACAGTACATCACATTGATCAAATATTGCCCCTCCATTACAATTGAAATATGGTTAAAATAGTGTCAAAAGCGCTTATTAAGAATAAAAGTGGTAAATATCTACTGCTTTATAGGGGAGACACGCACCCTAATTTCCCTGGGCATCTTGACCTTCCTGGAGGAGAAGTAGAATCGGAAGAGATTTCTAAGACGGCGACTGCACGAGAAGTACAAGAAGAAACTGGCATATGTATATATCCAAATGACTTAAAAAAGCTATTTGTTAAGCAGTACAAAAACACAAAACATGTACTTTTTGAGATAGTCATGGATAAGACTGAGGCTGACATTTCTGTTAAATTGAGCTGGGAACATAAAAAATACCGTTGGATGACGTTATC
>JANDWE010000068.1 GCA_024330325.1 Candidatus Nanosynbacter colneyensis
ATAATATACTTAATGAAACCATCCAAACCCGTCATTCTCACTGGCGTGCGCGCCAACAACAACATCCACATAGGTAATTATTTTGGGGCTATTTTGCCAATCATCAACATGGCGAAACGTCGCTCAGACGAGTATGATATCAATCTATTCATCCCAGACCTTCACAGTTTTACGACGCCGATCGACCACAGTAAGTTATACGACAGCACCCTGAACAACGCGCGAATTTATACCGCCGCTGGATTACCGCTGGATAACCCTTCCATTCATCTTTACCGCCAAAGTCGCATTCCAGCGCACAGTGAACTGGCGTGGATTCTGGACTGCTTCACTGGATTTGGCGAGATGAGCCGAATGACACAGTTTAAGGATAAGGGCAGTAAAGGCGACGCCTCCGTTGGACTATTTAACTATCCCGTCCTGATGGCTGCCGACATTCTACTTTACGGCGCGACTTACGTGCCAGTTGGCGACGACCAGACCCAACACTTGGAGTTCACGCGTGATATTGCTGAGCGAATGAATCGTAAGTTTGGCGATCTATTTATTGTGCCGAAACCTGTAATTCAGCAACATCAATTCTTCGGAAAAGATCAAGGATTGAGGATTAAAGATCTCGTGAATCCAGCGAAGAAAATGAGCAAATCTGACGAGAGTGGCAAGGGAATTATTTTCCTTTCTGACGATCCAAAATTGGCACATAAGAAAATAATGAGCGCAACAACAGATTCAATTGGCAAAGTTCAATACGACAAGAAAAATCAGCCAGGAATTTCTAATTTGCTGGAGATTTTGACTTTGGTTCGGCAAGACGCTGGCAGGGAAGTTACCCTGGAACAGACCGCCAACGAGTACTTCGGTATGGATCGTTATGGCGATTTCAAGCGAATCGTGGCTGACGAAGTTGCGGAATTTTTGGAGAATTTCCAGAATCGGCTTGCGGCGGTTGATGAGCGAGCGATTGAAGAGAAGCTGGCTTCTAGTGAAAAAGACATGAATGCCGTCGCTAATGAAACTTTGTATCGTGTTCAAAAAGCCGTAGGGCTTCGAAAATAGGGAGCAAATCGCGTGAAAATATTACCTCGGACAGTGCTGAAAATAGCTAGATTGTACAAACTGGCGGACGACAATACGCCCGTCAAAGCACTGCGTCGGCTGGAAATTCAAACGGACAAATCTCATGTTTTTGCGGAATTTATTTTGAACAAGCAGCATTTTGCGCTGCTTTACGGTTCGATTGTTGACGAAGAATCTATTGACGAATTGTGGACGGAAAAGCCAGATAATACTGAGATTTTGCCGAATCCGCTAGATCCGGAATTTATCGAAACGCCGTTCCAAGGAAAGTATGTCATAATGTTCAAAATTTCGCCGACCAAAGTGCGCTTGGATATTTATTTATCGACCAAATTTGACACGACAATTTCCCGAAGTCTTTGGCAAAAATACATAAAAACTGGATATGTTTCGGTCAATAATAAAGTCGTGACGACGCCAAAATTTGAGGTTGATGAAACTGATGAGATTGCGCTTAATTTGCCAGAAAAAGAGCAGGCGGACGTTGATTTGCCGATTTTATACGAGGATGATGATGTGATTGTCGTTAATAAGCCAAGCGGGCTATTGACGCACGCAAAGGGTGGGCTTTCTGACGAGCCGACGGTTGCGGAGATAATTCGTCCGAAGACTTCGTTTGCGACGGACACGGATCGTCCGGGAATTGTTCATAGGCTTGACCGTGACACTTCGGGGCTGTTAATTATAGCCAAAAAACCAGAATCTGCCGCGCATCTACAGAGGCAATTTGCCGAGCGAACTGCTAAGAAAACCTACATAGCGATAACCGATGGCAAGCCAAAGTTGAGTGCCGCAAAGATTGACCTGCCAATTGGTCGCAATCCTTCAGCGCCGAGCACTTTTCGTATAGATCCGAACGGGAAACCAGCTCAGACGACTTACCATGTTTTGGCGGAAAATGATACTCAGTCGCTTGTGGAATTGAAGCCGACCACTGGTCGAACTCATCAATTGCGCGTCCATTTGGCTCATTTGAATGCTCCAATTCTCGGTGATCGAGTTTATGGAAAATCTTCGGATTGCCGTATGATGTTGCATGCTCAAAAATTAGAAATAACTTTGCCGTCTGGTGAGAGAAAAGTTTTTGAAGCCGCAATTCCTGACGAATTCAAGAAATTCTTCCCAGAGGATCTATAGATGCCTGAAGTGATTATATCCGCTCGAGATACTCAAAAAATCAGCCAGATTTCATCGCAATTGCCGCACGCGCTTTTGGTGATTGCAGATTACGGGCTTGATGGACTGGGCGTGGCTCAAATATTAGCAAAGAATAACGATACTTTTCACTTGAAACCACTTCCAGAAAAGCAAACCATATCTGTTGATCAAATCCGCGAGCTCATCTCTATGCTTCGAACTTACGCTATAAATCGTCGAGTTATTATCATTGACGAAGCGGATTCAATGACCGAGCCATCGCAAAATGCATTCCTGAAAGCGCTGGAAGAACCGAATAAAAATACCAATTTTATCCTTGTCGCGAAAAACCCGAAGTTGATGCTTGATACTGTTAGATCTCGCTGCCAGACGTTGACGCTCCATAAAACGACATCCGCCCAAGATAAAAAACTGCTTGAAAAGTACAATTTAGACCCAGCTTCCAGCCAGCAAATCCTTTTTTTGGCGGCTGGGCGCCCATTGTTGATTAAAGAGTTGGCAGAAAATCCAGAAAAATTCGCCGAATATCGACAATTAGCCACCGACGCAAAGCAAATTTTAGCCACAAATCGGGAATACGACACATTCAAGAATCTCGCCAAATACTTTTCTGACCGCCAAAAAGCGATATTACTAACTGATATTATAGTAAATATGATTCGTTTTCAGGCTTTATCTCGCGGGATGAATTCGTCGATTTAGGAGCAACTTGAAAAAACCACCTCTGTTGCAAGTGCATTAAAATCCAACGCCAACGTCAGGCTGGCGTTGACGCAACTTGTGATATAATAGTATAGATATGTTTGGATTACTCCTCATTCTAATTT
>JANDWE010000072.1 GCA_024330325.1 Candidatus Nanosynbacter colneyensis
CCTGTAACGTGGGCGGACGCTGAGCGGGATTTGACGGCTTGGAATGGAAATAGCCTGCAGAAAGAAGCTTTGCGATATGTCTATGAGCTTGAAGATGAGGTTTTGAATAGTAAAGACGAAGGTTTAATTAGCGATTGGCGAAAATTGCAAACTTCAGACCACTTCTATTACATGGGAACGAAGAATTTTACCGACGGCGATGTTCACGCTTATTTTAGTCCGTATGATTCGCCATACGACGCTTTTCTTTACTATATGAATACCATTCGTGATATGAAATCTCGATTGAGGAAATAGTCAGACATTCTTGCCAAATAAAAACTCCCTCTTAATGCGAGGGAGTTTTTGTATAATCCTGTTAAATTAGCTTTTACGAGCTTTAACTTCGTTACGACCAAGGTTTTTCTTAGTCTCGGTGTAAGTAGCGTGTTGCTTTGCAATTGGATCGTACTTACGTAGTGTCAATTTACCCTGACCTTTTGTGGTGCGGTTCTGGGTGTTAACAGTAGTATAGTAAGTTCGGTGGTTGCTCAAGTTACTCACCAAACCAATCAGCTTTCGTTTCGTATTCTTCTTTGCCATCTCTTTACTCGTTAGATTTTATAAAACGTCTTGGCTAATTATAGCATGGGTGAAGTGAAAATGCTAGTACCATATCAGATTTTACTAATTTTTATGCTTACTTCGCTCATCAATAAGGCGCGTCGGGCTCTAATCTTTCTTTTCCAAGTATAAATATTTATCCAGCCATTCGTCTGTTGGTTCAAGGTGTCTGTCGTCAATCTTTTTGAGTGGCATATTTTTTGCCATATCATCCGCAAGCTCCAATATTATATCCTTGAGCTCGATATTATCCTTATAATAATCTGGTATGTTTTTATATCCGACCCTCGCTCCAACGATATTTCCAGTTATTGCCGCTGTTGAATCTGAATCCCCGTCGTGATTTGCCGCCGCAATGATCGCCTCCTCAAAATCGTCTTGATACTTGATCGAGCAATAAATAGCAATTGCAACCGACTCTTCAGCGACCCAACCCTCTCCGAGTTGATAAAGGGCTTCTTGATCTTCAACGTCAGATTTGGCTAAGCGAACGGCATTATTAAACAGTTTGGTCAGCTCAGCTTTTTCGCTATCACAACCAATCTCAAAAGGATCTTGATCTCCATGAACCTTCTCGGTAGTCCAGTCGTTCATTTTCTGGATTGCGATTTGCACGGCTTCTTCTATCGATTTTCCGTCCAGTGCGTAATAAATTATATATCCCAGCGCGTATGCAGAAAGAATTGCCAGAGGATGTCCATGAGTCAGTGCGCAAGATTTGGCGGAAATTTCACCGACAACGTCTTCTTTGCAATACAAGGCAATTGGCGCAATTCGCATAACTCCACCGCAGCCTTTACTGCCGTTGAGGCCACCTTCTAATGTTCCTCTTTCTCCCGAGGAAAGTGAATCAAGGCACGTCATTCCTGGACTTCGCACGGCGTTTAACTCCGGAATATTTTTTATCCAAGCTACTGGCATGTGCTCGACCTGTCCAGCTTTTTGTTGCGTGTCAAGCCAATCCAAATACGCCAAATATATCGCCTCCGACGGAAGCGGCGCTATGTCACGCGTTTGAAGTCGCGTAGATCGCCATAAAAGTCCGCAAGCTGTAAATAGCGTCATCTGTGTATCATCCGAAATCATACCAATTCCATCCGTAAATCGAGTCGTTGACCTTGGCACTATGTCGCGCTCAAACTCTATTTGGTAGCCGAGCGCATCGCCAATTGCCCCGCCCAGCATTGACCCGCGCACTTTATCAATTCTCTGCTCTATCGATTGTTTCATCATAACGCCCTCCTAACCTTGTTAAGATTATATCATTAGCTAAGTTTTTGGCGGTCGTTTTATAGTATAATTAAGATAAGGATAGCTTGTAATTTAACCGTGGAGAAAAACTCAAATGGGTCTATTTAGCAAAGAGCCTTCAGATGCACCAAAGGCGCCAGAATTTTTAGATAACGTCAATAGAAAAGTAATTGATGATTTAAAAACGACAATTAAAAAAGGCAGTAAGGTTTCTATAGCAGCAGCTTCTTTTTCTATTTATGCATTTGAAGCCTTAAAGAAAGAATTAAACTCTGTCGATGAATTTCATTTTCTTTTTACGGGAGAGACATTTACAAAAGAAAAAGCTCCAAAAGAAGCTCGCGAGTTTTACATCCCAAGGCTTAATCGTGAGCGCTCTCTTTATGGCACCAACTTTGAAGTTCGGCTTCGAAACGAGCTTAATCAACAAGCAATAGCTAAGGAGTGCGCGGATTGGATTCGCAAGAAAGCGCATTTTCGTTCAAATATTTCTAATGAAATGATGTCTCCATTTATGAATATAGAAAGTTCTGAGGGAGATGCTACTTATAGTCCGTTTGCAAACTTCACTACCGCCGAACTGGGTGAAGATCGAGGTAATAACGCATATTCTACGATAATCAAAGTTCATGCTCCGCTGACAAAACAATACATTAACACTTTCAATGAAGTGTGGAGTGATGAAGATCGCCTGGCTGACGTAACTGATGCCGTGCTTGAAAATATTACGGCAGCTTACAAAGAAAATTCGCCAGAGTTTATTTATTTTATTGCGCTTTATAATATTTTTAGCGAATTCCTTGAAGATATCGATGACGCCTCGCTTCCTAATGAAGCTGTTGGCTTCAAGCAGTCTAAGGTTTGGAATATGCTTTACAATTTCCAGCGTGACGCCGTAGTTGGATGTATTACAAAACTTAATCGTTATGGTGGATGTATACTTGCCGATTCTGTGGGTCTTGGTAAAACGTTTTCTGCGTTGGGTGTTATTAAATATTTTGAATCCAGAAACCAGCGAGTTCTTGTTCTTTGTCCGAAGCGTTTGAGTGATAACTGGAATACTTTTAAGGGCAATTATAAGAATAATCCCTTGGCTGATGACCGCTTGAATTACGATGTTCTTTATCATACGGATCTTGGTCGTGAGCGTGGCACCTCTAATGGAATTGATCTGAGTCTTGTCAATTGGGGCAATTATGACTTGGTGGTGATTGACGAGTCGCACAACTTCCGTAACGGTGAACATAGTACTCGTAAAAGTGATGAAAATTACGAGAATCGCTATTGTAAACTTATTCGAAAAATTATTAAGGCTGGAGTGAATACGAAGGTTTTGATGCTATCTGCTACTCCGGTGAATATAGATTTTACCGACCTTAAGAACCAACTGATGATTGCGAGCGGTGGTAATGAATATGAACTTTCTGGCAAGCTTAAAGTCGGGAGTTCACTCGAGAAAATATTCCGCGATGCAAATAATGCCTTCAAATCTTGGTCTGAGCTTGATCCAGAGAATCGTACGACCGAGAAGCTTCTGGAGATGCTTAGCTTTGACTTCTTTGACCTGCTTGATAGTGTTACGATTGCTCGCTCCAGAAAACATATCGAAAAATATTATAATGAAACAAACCTCGGTAAATTCCCTGAAAGACTCGCGCCAAAGAGTTATCGCCCTAACCTAACCGACCTCGAGGACGTAGACTTTAACATGCTGTTTGAATATATCGATAAACTGAATCTCCAGATTTATACTCCGCTCAAATTTGTGCATAAATCAAAATTAGCAAAATACGTTGACTTGAATTCATCTAAAGGTAAGTCGTGGGAGAACCGTGAAGCTGGCCGAAACATTCTTATGATAACTAACCTATTGAAGCGTGCGGAGAGCTCAGTGTATGCGTTCCGTGAAACGGTTGAGCGTCTTGATAATCTCATAGCTGACACGATGGATAATATAGACCGATTCGAGCAAGGTCGTACGACAGAATTTAACTTCGGTAATGTTATGGAGCAAATTAACGAGATTGACGAAGATGACAATGACTCAGATTATACAGTTGGTAAAGACCTGAGGATTGAACTTGGTGATATGGATCGCATTTCTTGGCGTCAAAAGCTCTCTGAGGACCACGAAGCATTGTCCGAACTTATCGAAAAAATCCGTCTCATTACTCCAGATCATGATCTTAAGCTGCTTGAACTTGAAAAAGTTATAAAAGAAAAGCTTGAGAATCCAATTAACGGCGATAATAAGAAAATTGTTATTTTTACGGCGTTTGCTGATACAGCGGATTATTTATATGGTGAGATATCAGGCGCTATTAAAGATAAGTTTAGCTTAAATACGGGCGTCATCACTGGTAGCAGAAACCCAGAAACCAATTGTGTGGGAGTGGCAAAAGACTTTAATAGCATTCTAACCTGCTTTAGTCCGAAGTCGAAGAATCGAGACGCGTTTGGAACTACTCTCGCTGATAAGGATATTGATATTCTCATTGCCACTGACTGTATTTCAGAAGGTCAAAACTTGCAGGATTGCGACTATTTAATTAACTACGACATCCACTGGAATCCAGTGCGTATTATTCAGCGTTTTGGTCGTGTTGATCGAATTGGATCGGATAATCAGCAGATCCAGTTGGTGAACTTTTGGCCAAATGTCGACCTTGACGAATACATAAACCTTAAAGCACGCGTGGAAAATCGCACAAAACTTATTTCTATCACTGGCGCTGGCGGCGATGTGCTTGAAAATACAGATCCAGAACTTGAATACAGGAAGGAGCAGCTTGAGCGACTTCAGAAAGAAGTGGTTGACCTTGAAGAGATGAATAGCGGTGTTTCAATTATGGATCTTGGACTTAATGAATTCCATATGGATTTACAGGAACTTCATAAGAAATACGGAGACGCGGATCATATACCATTTGGCATTAGCGCAACTGCTGGCGCCATTAAAGATGAAGCTCCAACTGGCGTCATTTATATTCTTAAAAATATTAAGTCCGGTGTAAATATTGATAAGCAAAACCGCCTTCATCCGTTTTACCTTGTTTATATAAAAAACAATGGCGAAGTGTTCGTGGATCATCTTAACCCGAAGTTGCTTCTTGATAAAATGCGTCTAATTTGTAAAGAAAAGGATAATCCTGATCGTGAGCTAGTGGCAAAATTTAACCTTGAGACTGATAATGGCAAGAAGATGGATATATATTCGGAGCTACTTTCTGAATCAATTCACAGCATCGTAACGATTAAGGACGAGAAAGATGTCGCAAGTTTATTCAAAGCTGGCGGCACCACTGCCCTGACTAATCAAATATCTGGCCTTGATGACTTTGAGCTAATTAACTTCCTGGTGGTTAAATAATGGCAATATTTCCAGAATACGCAAAGGTCGGCAGAATTGTTGCCAAGGAAAACTTCTATAGAGATATTGACGCTGTCACAAAAAACCTTTTCCAGAGTGAAATTGCTCGAATAATTTGGGAGTATAAACTTGCACCTGACACCATTAACCTTCCAATAAAAAAGTGGGCGGAAGTCGAAGTTTTTCGTATAGTGCTTAAAAATGGTGAAATTCCAGAAAAAGTTTTGAGAGCTATTGATTCAGCGATTCCATATCCGATTCTTTTTATTATAGAAAAAGGTTCAATTAAAAAAGCCGCCATTTGCTACAAAGAGCAAAGTCAAAAAAATGAGAACGTTGTTAAGGTGGATACTTACTTTTACACGAAGTGGAATGACGAGAAGCTTCAGGGCATTAAAATTGATGGACTTAATATAGATGCAGTTTTTAGCAACTTTGTGCGTCAAATTGCCGGAGATAAACTTACTACAACAAATAAAAATAACAAGGAAAAATTCCCAAATTCCATTAAAGAAGATATTGAGACCCTGAAAGAACGTGAAAGGATTATGAAACAAATAGCCGTGCTGGATCGGAAGATTAAGGCGGAACCGTCGCTTGGTAAAAAGCAGTCGCTGGCAGAAGAACGTTACAGATTAAAACAACAGCTCTTGTGATATAATTACGGTAAGGATATTTATAAGTTAATTGTGGAGGAAATCTTATGAATGATAATGTCGAAAAGGTCGACTTGAATCGCGTAGACTGGAAAAGCAGTCGCGAGTTCTTTGAATCATTAGGCGAAGCGCTGGATAAACTGGAAGATAAGGATGAATCATACGACTTTACTTGGGTTGGTAAACGAAAGTCCATTATTGAGGCTGGCGCGCCAATTGATAAGATTCTCCGCCCAGACGTGGAAGCTTCCAAAGATTTTGACAACACAAAGAACATGCTCATCGTTGGCGACAACCTTGACGCACTGAAACTCCTCCAAGAATCCTACCTCGGTAAAATAAAAATGATTTACATCGATCCTCCGTATAACACCGGTCATGACTTTGTGTATCACGACAACTTTACGGTTAAAAAAGCCGACTTTGAGGACGGTTCTACGGATTCTGAT
>JANDWE010000147.1 GCA_024330325.1 Candidatus Nanosynbacter colneyensis
ATGATGCATATGGCGAAAAACGGAATAGCTTTTTATTTCTTGTTTGTCAATACGGGCGCAATTAATCAGACGGAATCGTTATTGCCATTTATATTTATGTAAAGGAGAAAAATATGCGAATGACACAACTTTTTACTAGAACTTTGAAGCAGGCGCCAGCTGGCGAGGTTGCGCGAAACGCCCAGCTTTTGATTCGTGCTGGCTACGTGCATAAAACGATGGCAGGCGTTTATTCGTTTTTGCCGTTGGGTTTGAGAGTTCTTGAGAATATTAAGCAAATTGTTCGCGAGGAAATGGATAAAGTCGATAGCCAGGAATTGGTGATGAGTACTTTGCAGCGAAAGGAATTGTGGCAAGAAACTGGTCGCTGGAGCGATGAATTGGTTGATGTTTGGTTTAAGTCTAAGCTGCAAGACGGCACGGATATAGGTTTTGGTTGGACGCACGAGGAGCCGATTGTCGATCTTCTTCGCAATTACTTAAAGAGTTACAAAGATTTGCCAATTAGCGTTTATCAATTCCAGAATAAATTGCGAAACGAACTTCGCGCTAAGAGTGGAATTATGCGTGGTCGTGAATTTGTGATGAAGGATATGTATTCGATTCACGACAGCAAGGAGAGTTTGGATGATTATTACAATTCAGTCATCGAGGCGTATAAGCGTTGTTATGACCGATTTGGGATTGGTGATGAAACATATGTGACGTTTGCTTCTGGCGGCGCTTTTACGAAGTTTAGTCATGAGTTTCAGACGATTTGCGATGCTGGTGAGGATTATATTTATCTTCATCGTGGCAAAAATATTGCTGTTAATGAGGAAGTTTTGGACGAGGCAATTGAGGAGCTTGGTATTGATCGTAGTGAGTTGGAAAAGGTGAAAACTGCCGAAGTTGGCAATATCTTTAATTTCGGAACGCAGAAATCCGAAGAAATGAAGTTGGTATTTACTGACGCTGAAGGTAAAGAGCGATATGCTTACATGGGAAGTTATGGCATTGGAATTACGCGAGTTATGGG
>JANDWE010000047.1 GCA_024330325.1 Candidatus Nanosynbacter colneyensis
GTGCCACGATGATGCTGGCGGCACGATCGGCGATGGCGTCGGCGAAAACCTCGCGCGGGTGTACCAGGCTGGCCGTCAACGTACCGATAGTCACCACCCGCTTGGCAATCAAACGATTCGCACCGTCCAGTGTCAGGCAAGCAAAATATTCCTGCTTTTTGTCGCGAATGTCGGCCAGTAGCTCGACCGCCTTTTCTGGACTGTCGATGATTGGCTGGTCGCTGTCCAGCAAGTACCGCCGCGCCAGTTCCAAACTCGCCAAAATCACCGGGATTTTCGCTTCACCCAAACCAACCACGCTACGCAGATCATCATACGAAACATCACCGCCCTTTTGACGCAAAATTTTCAGCACCTCGCGCGCAATCTTGCCGACATCGGCCCGAGCATTACCGCTGCCAATAATCGCCATCAACAGCTCCAAGTCGCTCAGCCGCGCCGTACCGTAACGTGCCAACTTCTCGCGGGGACGATCAATTTTCGGCTTGTCGAGCACTTTCATAGTTTCATTATATCAGGCTTTAACCATTCATCAGCTACCAATCTTCGCGCTATCATTTCGCGCAGCCCTATTTATCGCTTACACCACGCAAAGATCACCAGCTATTCGGAATCGCTCTAGCTTGTCGGCCGCGCGCCACACACATCGCCACCACCAACACACCAACCAGCCGCGATACCAATGATGAGTCATCCGCAGCCGATTGAGTCATTGTCACCAACCCCTCTTCTGGATTTAGCGGACTATCGTCTGACCATAAACCAGATGATGGATGGGCATTCATCAGCAAATCATCACCATTCGCGACACTTTCTTCGCCATTATAGACACAATCATCCAGAATATCGTTAAGTTCTGCTTTCTCTCCGGACAAGTTGATGTCTGATTTTATGTCACTAACATCCATAATTACACTTTCAATTTCATCATCACTGCGCAGCAAATCGCTTTTTTCCGATATTTTCACAAACTCCTCACGAAGCACGAGACATTCCTCTGGAATTTTCGTTGCCACCTCGTCCGACTCAACATCAAGTGTTGGCTCAATAATCGGTGAGGTGGAAATAATTACTTGTTCCACTGGCTCAGAGTCATCAGTTTCTTCACGCACTGTAATCGTTTCTACCGGCAGCGCAATCGTCACTGCTTCAGCAGAAGACGCTTCCGACTCTACTACTGGGGACTCCTGCCGTTCGATAAAGAAAAC
>JANDWE010000010.1 GCA_024330325.1 Candidatus Nanosynbacter colneyensis
ATTGTCGAACAATTTGCCGACTGAATCTCAATTGTCACAATTATCTGACGGCATGAAACAATTGCAATCGGGAATAAATCAATTAAACGCCAGCGTGAGTAATCCATCACCAGCGCTCGTGGCTCAGCAAAACAAGGTAGAAACGACCGCGCAAACTTTAAAGGAAACAATAGAAGATTCGAAATCCGACTTGTTGACGGCGGGCGGCACTTTGCGGACCTTGGGCGCGCAAGCAGCCGCTCCTGGTGGCAATTCTACGACGACGATAAGTTTGCCGCAAATTAGCAATATTTCTCGAGCATTCACGAAAACTCAGACGATTATCGCGCAGATGGGGACGCTACGTGACGATCTTCAAACGCTAACTCAACAATTATCGGCGCAACAAACGCAACTTCAGGCTGGAGTTTCTGTATTGAATAACGGCGTGAATCAATTGACGCCAAACGCAATCACCGCATTTAACGGCTATAACAGCGTGCGATTTGCGAATAATCAATTGCTGGCGGGCTCGGCAAGCTTAACAAACGGCTTAAACGAAGCGAAATCGGGCAGTCAAAAATTGGCGAATGGCGCGAGTTTATTAGAAAGTCGCTCGGGCGCGTTAATTGACGGAACTTCGCAACTGGCAAGCGGCGCGGATACGCTGGCGAATAAATTGGCGGACGCTTCTAATCGCATAAAAATTCAACCAACTGGCGCTACGACTCAGCAGCAAATTGCAAATCCAGTGAAGTCGGAAGTGACGGAAAAGGGCAATGTTCCGAACTATGGCTACGCTTTGTCGCCGTATGTTTTGTCGCTAAGTTTGTTCGTTGGGGCAATTGTCCTGAACGTTATTTATCCGATCCGCAAAACTTTTTCCGAGCAAGAAAGTGCGATTCGTTGGTGGCTATCTAAAGCTTCGGTGGCTGGCGTGGCAGCCTTTATGCAAGCAACAATTTTGATGTTGGTGATGGTGTTTTTCTTAGGGCTAACCCCAGAGCATCCAGAGCATTTCATCGGGGCAATTTATCTGACGTCGTTTGCGTATATGTCGATTGTGTCGCTTTTGGTGATTGTTTTGGACAATCCAGGGCGATTCCTAGCGATGGTTCTTTTGGTGCTTCAATTGGGTTCCAGCGAAGGAACATTCCCAATCCAAACTGCCAACGGATTCTTCCAAGCAATTAATCCGCTAGTGCCGATGACTTACTCAATTCGTGCATTGCGTCAGGCTATTTCGGGTGGGCTAGATAACGCATTTTACGGCGGCAGTATGTGGGTTTTGGTTGGATTCTTGTTGGTGGCTAATTTATTGACAATCGGCTTCTTCGCTTATCGTGGCAAGCGTAAATTCGCACACACGTCGGTTGATGGCGACGATTAATTGACATCTGTTATAAAACATTGTTCTTTGACAAAAAATGAGCGGTTTGCTAATATAAGAGTACTAACTAGAGGAATTTACGTCAGTTTACCTCTATACCTGGTTTTTGAATTATATTGTAATAAAAAAGGAGTATAACAATATGGGTCAGCGGCGACTAGCAACACCGCAAAAAGACGACGCCAACAAGCGTCCGCAGTCAAAGAAAAGTAACAATGCAGTTTTGAATAGCACAACTACTCGCAAGGGTGAGGTTTTTAGAGCTCAGCGACGAACGAGCGAGAATGTTAATCTCAGGGCTTCACAGCACTTGATTGATATTCCTGTAAATAAGTCGGTTTATAACGGATATGGCGGTGAGCAATTTAGTGCCAAAATGCAGCCAAAACCTGTTCGCGGCGGTCAGCCGAAACTTCGGATTATCCCAATTGGTGGCGTGGGCGAAATGGGAATTGGTAAGAATATGAACGCCATCGAATATGATGATGAGATTATCATCGTAGATATGGGCTTTTTGTTCCCGGGCAGTGATTATCCAGGCATCAATTACATCACGCCGGATATTACTTGGCTGGAAGAGAATAAGCACAAGATTAAGGCGCACGTATTTACGCATGGACACCTTGATCACATTGGTTCGTTTCGTCATTTCATTCATCGTATTCCAGCGCCAGTTTATGGCTCTAAGTTTACAATTGGTATGCTCGATCGAACGATGGACGATTCAGAAGTGGATTTCAAGCCGGATTATCGAGTGATGGATCCGCTGAGTCACGAAATTGTTCAAGTTTCTAAGCATTTTTCAATCGAGTTGGTGCGAGTCAACCACTCAATTCCTGATTCTACGGCGGTGATTATTAGAACTCCGATGGGTGTGATTGTCGATTCTGGTGACTGGCGATTTGAGGAGAGTCCAGTTGACGGTCAGAAGTTTGACCTTGAGCGACTTACGGAAGTGGCTTCAAAAGAAGGCATTTTGATGTTTATGAATGAATCGACCAACTGTGAATCGGCTGGTACGCACACGCACACGGAGTTTGATATTCAGTATTCCATCGGTCAAGTGATGGACAAGTTTAGTAATAGTCGAGTGATTTTAAGTTGTTTCTCGTCACAGGTGCATCGCTTGCAATTAATTTTGGAAGAGGCACATAAGCATGGACGAAAGGTGGCATTTGCTGGATTCTCGATGATTCAAAACCTGGAAGTGGCGTTGCGTTCGGGGACGATTAAGATTCCTAAAGACACCATCATGAAGATGGAAGATATTGTTAAATTACCGGATAATCAAATTGCCGTAGTTTGTACTGGCTCGCAGGGTGAATTTAACGCCGTCTTAAATCGCATGGCGACGGGCGCTCATAAATATATGAAGATTAAGGGCTCGGATGTTGTGGTGTTTAGCTCAAATCCAATTCCTGGCAATGAGAAAAGTGTGGTACGAACGGTTGACGGTTTGATGCGCGAAGGTTCTGATGTCATTCAGAACGGAAAGACTCACTTGACGGGAATCGGTCCATTACACTTGTCGGGTCACGGCTATTATGACGACCATGTCAAATTGATCAACGCGCTTAACCCAACTTATTACATGCCAATTCACGGTGAATTCCATATGTTGGTGCATAATGCTAGGTTGGCGGAAAAAGAATGCGGAATTCCTCGTAAGAATATTTTTGTGTGTGATGCTGGAGATATTATTGAGATTGATATTGAAAGGCAAGCAAAGAAGGCTGGGCGAATTCATGTTGGCGGTGTGATGTATGAT
>JANDWE010000141.1 GCA_024330325.1 Candidatus Nanosynbacter colneyensis
TACTTAATAAGGGCGGGCGAGTAGGAATAATTAGTTTTCATAGCCTAGAAGACAGATTGATCAAGCGTTACTTTTCGGAACAAGCAACGGCTGGCTATGAAGCTGAGCTGATTGTTCCAGAGAAAAAACCGGTGTCTGGAACTGAAGACGTTCACAATCCGCGTAGTCGAAGTGCAAAGTTTCGATACGCCGTGAAAAAATAAAACAAAAAGAAGGAGGCACAATATGCCAATCCACATCAAAGTAGAATTCCAGAATACAGACAAGGCAGAGACTGTTTCAGTACGCCGCGGCTAAACTGAGTCGTATTCCGGAATATACCTTAGAGAAACCAGCCTGTCTTTAACGGGCGGGCTGGTTTGTTATGTTAAATACAAATATAAACATAAAAGATAGAGACAAATGACAAACACCACCACATTTACTTCACGACGTTCACACGGTCAATTGCGCCGAAATCAGAATTCTACACGTTTTCAGTCTCAGGTCAAACTTGGTCCTGTTGCTCATACAGTGCTAGTTGCATTGATGATTACAGTACTGGGCTTGATTTATCTTACTCAGGCAACCAGACTTACAGCTTACGGCTATGAAGCTCAGAGTCTGGATACAAAAATCACCGAACTAAGCGCAAAAAAGTCAGAATTAGAAGTCCAGAATGCACGCTTGACAGCGTTAGAGAAGGTGAAGAATAGCAATGTCGCTTCAGCTATGACGACAACTGAAACGCATTACGCTCAATAGTGATATAATAAAATAAGCAATATGCAGCGGCTTATTCGTTCAAGAACTGGTTGGTTAGCCATCGCTTTACTAGTAGTGATGGCGGCTTTTGTGTTGCGATTATTTCAATTGCAGATTTTGCAATATGGCAAATATACGGAATTAGCGCGAGCAAGTCAGCAACGTCAATTTATCATTCCTGCGGAGCGCGGGAAAATTTATATGATGGACGGGAAAACGCCAGTTCCTGTGGTGCTTAATCAGGCGGTCTATACGGTGATTGCGGACCCGCAGTCGATTGACGATAAAGAGCGGAGTCAGCTTGTTGATAGTCTGAGGGAAATTGCTGGCGGTGAAATGACGGAAAATGTATCTGAACGGCTCAATAATAAAAAGTCGCGCTATGAAGTTTTGGCGAAAAATATCACCAGGACTCAAGCGGAAAAATTGAAAAAGAAAAACTTTGCGGGCGTGTTGTATCAGCAAAGTTCTATTCGAAATTATCCTGAGGGCGAACTGGGCGCGCACGTGCTTGGATTTGTGAATGCGGCTGGCGAAGGTCAATATGGCGTCGAAGGTTCTTTGAATAAGCAACTTAAAGGTCGGGACGGACTATTGCAATCTGTAACTGACGTGAGGAATATACCTTTGACGGTTGGAAAAAATAATATGCGAATCGAGGCGAAATCTGGCGACAATTTGGCGCTGACGGTGGACAGGAATATTCAAAGCCAGACTGAATTGGCGTTGAAAAAGGGAATTGAAGCAGCTGGCGCCACCGAAGGAAGCGTGATTGTTATGAATCCGAAAAATGGTCAAGTTTTGGCAATGGCGAATTATCCGACTTATAATCCGGCGGATTTTGCCAAGCAGAAGAACGGGTCGGTGTTTGTGGATAGCGCGTCGATGGTGCCGTTTGAGCCGGGATCGATTATTAAGTCCTTTAGTTTCGCTACGGCAATTGACAAGGGCGTTATTACTCCGTCCAGTACGTATAATAATACCGATTGTATAAAGGTTGCCGACCGCACGATGTGTAATGCTCTGAGAGGTTTGGGTGGCCCTATGACGATTCAAGGCGCGTTTAACAATTCGCTCAACGTCGGTACGATTACCGCGATTCGAAAATTAGGAAATGGCTCGCAGATTAATTTGCCGGCTCGCCAGACTTTGTATGAATATTATCATGATAAATTTGGCTTTGGCGCTAAAACTGGAATTGAGCTGGGCGAGGCTTCGGGTTATATTTATCCGCCAGATAGCGCTGAAGGAAATGAGGTTCGTTATTCGGCTATGACCTACGGGCAAAGTATGAACTTGACTATGGTTCAAGTCGCGGCTGGATTTTCGTCGCTAGTTAACGGTGGTCAATATTACAAGCCAACCATTCTCGTTGGTACAATTGACGAATCTGGCAATTTGAAATCGTCGGAAAATAAAGTTATTCGCCAAACCGTAAGCGGCGGCACGTCATCGCAGATGCGAACGATGTTAACGACGGCGCGCCGATCTTCATTTCTGTCAAAGAGTGACAAATCTGGCTATGAAATTGGTGGAAAAACTGGTACTTCTGAAGCGGTGGTTAATGGCGCTTACACTCAAAAGGAAACGATTGCTACATATATTGGTTATGGCGGTGGAAAAAATGGCGCCGAATATGTCATAATGGTACGTGTAGCGGCTCCAGGCAAGGGGATTAATTTGCAGGGAAATCTTCACGCTGGACCAATTTTTACAGATATATCCAACTGGATGATTGATTATATGAAAATAGCACCAAAGGAATAAATATGGGAATAGCTTTACAAACAATGACCAATGAATTGACGCACGTGTTTTTACTGAGCGTCGGCGCGTTTTTACTAGCGATGTTTTTAACGCCAATTTATACGTTTTTCGCTTATCGATATCGCTTCTGGAAACGCCAAAGGTCGGAAAGCACTGATGGGAAAAAGCTAAAGGTTTTTGCCAAATTCCAAGCGGCAAAATTGCGGCGAAACATCCCGACGATGGCTGGAGTGATTGGCGTAATTTCAATCTTTGTGGTGACGATTTTCTTCAATCTAGACCGAGCGCAAACCTGGCTTCCTCTGGCGGCGTTGGTTGGCGGCGGAATTGTTGGGCTAATTGACGATATCATCAATCTGCGTGGTTTAGGCGGCGGCGCGGCTGGGCTTCGTAGTCCAGTGAAGTTTGCGCTGATTACATTGATTGGCGTGGTGCTTGGTTGGTTTTTCTTTGCTAAACTGGGCGTGGCAAGTTTCCACGTGCCGTTTGTGGGTGAGGTGAATATTGGTTGGTTGATAGTTCCGTTGTTTGCATTTGCGGTGGTGGCTACTGGTAACGCTGTTAATATTTCTGACGGAATGGACGGGCTGGCAGGCGGGCTGCTTGGTATTAGTTTTGGGGCGTTTGGTGTGATTGCTTTATTGCAACAACATGTCATATTGGCAGGATTCTGCTTTACGGTTGTTGGCGTGCTTTTGAGTTATTTGTGGTTCAATATTTATCCAGCTCGATTCTTCATGGGCGATGTTGGAAGTTTTGCTTACGGCGTGTGTTTGGGCGTTGTGGCGATGTTAACCGATTCGTTATTGCTACTTCCTGTGATTGGCTTGCTATTTGTAATTGAGGCGGGATCAAGCTTGACCCAAATCGTCAGCAAGAAGCTGTTTAAGAGAAAGATTTTCTTATCTGCGCCGATTCATCATCACTTGGAGGCGATTGGTTGGCCAGAAACTAAAGTGACGATGCGCTTTTGGGTTATTGGCTGCGTGATGGCGTTTATCGGCGTGATGCTGGCGCTCGCTGGAGGTCATATTGCGTAATTCGGTCGCCAAAAATCGTCAATCTATCGCTCAGCCGGTTCGAAGCCATCGGCCGATGTACCAGATTGTGCTTTATATGGGACTTTTGCTACTACTTGGTCTGATTGTTATGTATGCGTTGGGACCGCAGCGCGCTAACGTGATGAATTATGCTTATGGCACGAATTATAGTGATACGTATTTCTTTGGCAAGCAGCTGACGAGTGTGCTTATTGCTGTCGTGGCTTTTTCTGTGTTTTATTTTACACCGTACAAATGGTTTACGGGTGAGAGATCAAAATACATTCTCTACGCTGGATTTGCGCTATGTATTTTATTATTTCTCTCGGGCGCGGTACTTCATTTGTCGTTTGCGCAAGAAACTAACGGCGCGTATCGATGGTTTTATCTGGGAGGATTAGGTAGCTTTCAGCCGTCAGAATTGCTCAAATATGGCGTGCTATTGTTTTTGGCGGGATTTTTAGGGCGTCGCTCGCAACAGGGAAAATTGAACGACATCCAAGAAACTATCATTCCGCTGAGCATTATTTCCGGATTATCGCTGCTGATGATTGTGTTTTTGCAAAAAGACTTGGGAACGGGAATTTCGTTGATAGCGATTATCTTATCAATGATTTTGGTGGCTGGAATTGATTGGAAGATTTTCAAGAAGATTCTGGCGATTGTTGCGCTTTGTGGTTTGGTGATGATTTTTACGTCGCCACACCGAATCGAGCGCGTGATGACTTTTGTGCAGGGCGATAGTCACAAAGGGACGAGCAGTCAAGAAAATAAGAATTATCACATTCAGCAGGCCAGGATTGCGATTGGTTCTGGCGGGCTTCTGGGGCTTGGAATTGGTAAAAGCGTTCAGGCAACAGGATATCTTCCAGAGGCGACTAACGACTCGATTTTTGCTGTCATGGGGGAAACGTTTGGCTTTGTCGGACTAATAGCTATATTAGCGCTATTTACGGCATTATTATTGTCAATTTTGCACGTAGCCGCGAGGCTTCCGAACGTAACGTTGCGGCTAATTGTGGCGGGAATTTTTGGCTGGATCGCTTCTCACGTGATACTGAATATTGCCGCAATGACAGGGTTGGCGCCGCTTACTGGAATTCCATTGCCGTTATTAAGTTATGGTGGTACAAGTATGTTATTTATCGCGGCAGCACTCGGTTTAGTTTTCCAAATTTCCAAATATACGTCACATAAAGCATTAGAGGAGGGTGAAAGTGGCCAAGATCTTAGCGGTCGGCGGCGGCTCAGGCGGACACGTTACGCCAGTGCTAGCCGTATTTAGAGAATTACAGAAAACTGGTGATCACGAGCTTCGTTTTTGGTGCGATAAAAAATTTGGCGCCAGCGCGCGCGGGATTTTTGCTAAGTTCGACGAGGATATTCCGGTCGATTTGATTATTGCTGGAAAATTACGCCGATATCACGGAAAAAGTATCTCATTTCATCTACATCCGTCAATTTTATTCCCAAATTTGCGCGACGGTTTTAAGGTGATGGTTGGATTTTTCCAGAGTTTATTTAAGCTTATGAAGTGGCGTCCAGACGTTATTTTCATTAAGGGCGGATATGTTTGTTTGCCGGTTGGTTATGTGGCTCGGCTATTAAGAATTCCGTTGGTTTTGCATGATTCTGACGCACATCCAGGTTTGACGAATCGCTTATTGAGTCCCTTCGCAAAAGCTATTGGCACGGGCGCGCCGCTTGAATATTACAATTATCCACCAGAAAAAGCTTCATATGTTGGCATTCCAGTTGCGCCAGAATTCCATCAATATTCTGAGGCTGAGAGGAAAGAATTGAAGGAAAAATTAGGCTTTAATGTCAATAAACCGCTAGTTGTTATTACTGGCGGTGGACTCGGAGCAGGCCGAATTAACTCCGCAATTGTAGCAATTAGGGAAAATCTACTTTCCGAGGCTTCGGTATTTTTGATATCGGGAAATCAGCAATATGAAGAAATTCTCAAGCAAACCGACGAGCGAGAGGGCTGGAGGTTGCAGGCATTTGTTCACAACGGAATGGCGGAAGTTTTGGCGGCGGCGGATATAGTCGTGACCAGGGCAGGGGCGACTACTCTTCTGGAATTGGCGGCGCTA
Organism: Candidatus Nanosynbacter colneyensis; assembly: GCA_024330325.1. Classification (GTDB taxonomy): domain Bacteria; phylum Patescibacteriota; class Saccharimonadia; order Saccharimonadales; family Saccharimonadaceae; genus Nanosynbacter. The sequence continues at coordinate 5,651 of JANDWE010000141.1, forward strand.
CATAAACCGACAATCATCATCCCTAACGGTCATTTGACGGGCGGGCATCAATTGAAAAATGCTAAGGTTTACCAAGACGCATTGGCGGCATTGATAGTTCCCGAAGACGAATTGGATAAGGACAATCAAATCTTGGCACGAAAAATAATTGGCGTATTAAAATCTCAGAAAATTCTTAAAGGTCTGGGCGATAACTTTGGTAAATTTGCTAAGCCAAACGCGGCTAAAGATATGGCGAAGATTATTCTTACTACGGTGCGAAGGCAGGGCAGGCGAAAGTGAAATTCCCCTTCTCTAAGAAAAAATCGGACGAGAATCTAAGTCGTCGAGAAATCGCGGCGCGTCGTCGAACTGAGAGTTACGATGATTTGCCCGCCCAATCGTATCGTCGGAACAGGACGCTTAATAGCCGCCAAACGTCCTCTCCTTTGGAGACTTCTGAGAGGCTCGAGACTCACGAATTGGTGAAAAAACGTCGCCGTGTAATGCGGAAAATGCTTGCGACTGCGGTGAGTTTGCTTGTTGTGATATTTCTTTTGTTCCAATTGACAATCAATATTTCAATCCAAACTCCCGACGCAAAAAGTTCCAGCAACGCTAATAAATACGTGAGCGTTCTTAATGAATATTACAGCGCCCATCCAGCGGAGAGGTTCCGGTTCTTCCTCAATAATAATGACCTAAAGCAATTCTTTTTACAGAAAGCTCCTGAGGTAAAAAACATTCGCGTGGAGGGAGATTTTCTAGCGCGATCAGCCGTTAAGCTGACGTTTCGGCAGCCGGTGGCCCAGTGGTCTTCCGGAGATAAGATTTATTTTGTTGATGATAGCGGCGTTACTTTTGAGCAGAACTATTTTGCCGCGCCTACGGTTGCTGTTCGTGATGAAAGCGGTCTACCGACTAGGGGTGGCCAAGAAGTTATCAATCGTCAATTCTTGAGCTTCCTTGGTCAAGCCGTGTCTGAATTTTCGCAACACAAAATGAATGTTTCAGAGGTTATTCTGCCGGCTAATACTGTACGCCAAGTATGGTTTAAGGTCGAGGGCAGGGAAACTCAGATCCGTATGACGGTGGATAGGTCTGCTCAAGCTCAGGTCAAACAGGCGATAGCTACTTTGAGTTATTTGGACAATAATGGCGCGAAGCCAGGGTATATAGACGTCAGGGTAGATCAGAGGTCGTTTTATAAGTAGGGCGGTCAACTTCTCTTCTAGAT
>JANDWE010000087.1 GCA_024330325.1 Candidatus Nanosynbacter colneyensis
AATAAATACACTACGGAGGGGGTGGAAGTGGAAGAAGTCAGAAAAATAAGAGATTATATGACGGCTCAGAGTATTAGGTCGTTTACAATCTCATCGAAAGTATCGACCTTTACAGAAGTCAGACAAGAGTTTGAGGATTTAATAAAACAGGCAGAGGACGGTGAGTGTTTGGATATATCTTTAAGCGTGAGAATAGACAAGAAAACAGGATTGCCTCAGATGGTCAAGAAAACAATCCTTGATAAAAACTCAAGGCTATAGCCTTTTTAGATGAAATGTGATATTATAGACGAGTAACAAGCTACTGGGAAATGCCCAGCGTGATGATTACGTAACAGTAATTTTACGTTGGGGGAAACCAGTGGCTTTTTCTTTTATAGACGAATCTAACATCGGCGACGCGTACGATGAAAGTTTGCAGAAGTACCAGGCAGTTTTATCTGGTATTGATGAGCTTGAGCGTATTGCTCTAAATAAACCTAAGCCAAATATCCCAGATGGCTTACCTACAGTTACGGACGGAACTACAGCTAGCTATGTTCAATCTCGACCTAAGAGTGTCATTCAGCAATTGCCGACTGGGCTAGTTACCAGTTTGGACAAAGATAAAGACTTAGCAGATGTCGCTAATTTGGTCTTAACTGAAGAAATCCTACCAAACGCAAACACTACAGGAAGTGTTATTCAGAAATCATGGGGAGCTTTAAGCAAAGCTATGACATACGGTTCTCAGCCAGCTTACTGCTTCTATACACAACATGGAAATTATTTTGGCGCAGACTTCAAACTGCCTTACATCAAAGACGTTATTTTAGAGGCTGGTAAAGTCTATGACAAAGACTGTAATGTTATTTTCTTACGGGCTTGGTACCAGCCAAGTGATATTAAATATCTAATTTATCGCGAAAAACAATTAGCCAAACACGGCATAAAGAGCGGTTGGCGACTAGATAAACTCACTCAGCTAGAAGCGAAAGAGAAAACAGACGAAAGCAAAACACCAGCCGAGCGAGAGAAGAGTCTTGGGACTGGTGGTATACAGATTATATTTGCATTCCAAAAGGGAGTAGGAGCTACTTTTTACGGGTATAGTCCAGAGAATAACGAAGTGGTCTACTCAACTGTGAATCCAGACCCAAGAGGCATTATTCCAATCCACTTCATATATCACGATATGGATATGTCTAATCCAATCGGTCGTGGTGCAGTCGAACTTGTAGCAGGACTTCAGAACATGCTCGATTCAGAAATGCAGATGTACCAATATGCTCAAGCCTTGGGTCTTAACCCGCCACTAATTAAACGAGGCTCATTTGACACTTCAACTATACGATTCAAAGTAAACGCTATTTGGGACTTAGGTGCAGACCAGAACGCAAGCATCTCACCTGCGAATATCTCGACTAATGCAACAAACAACTTCTCAAATAATTACGGTTTAATTAAGAGCCAAATCCTAAACTTGAACAACTCAAACGATACAAGTGTTTCTGCTGAGGTCGGAAATCCTGGGTTCTCAAAGACAGACAGCGGAGTAAAAGCACAACAGGAGCGTGTTGGCGTTAGTGATAATCATCTTCGCAAACAATTCGAGGGTTGGTTTGGTGATGTGTGTGAGACTATGCTCAATATTCATTTTGCTTTGTCTGAAGGTGAACAGGAAGTTGACCTCACTCAAGAATACATCAAACGCCGAAAGCTTGAAGACCCTGAGTTTGGCGCAAGTACAGCTGTTGTTGACTACAACAAGAAACTAAAAGGATTCAAGTTCAAAGTTGATGCTTCTACCTCAAAGCTTAAAGATGACGAGCAATCTATGGAGAACCTAAAGGGAATCTTAGAGTTAGCTCAATCTGACCCTGAGTTAGGACAGATTATCCGCAAAGACCAATTATTGAAGCGAATGATTAACAAATCAGGTGTGGATGACCCTGAAGAGTTGGTTATTGATGTAGACCAAAACAATAACGGCATAGCCGACAGTGAGGAGCAATATGAATAACGATTTAATCCCAAACAGTGGGTTTTCTTTGGATATCCCAGAAGAGCGAAAAACTAAAGAAAGCAAGGAGAGGATTGCAGCCAAAGAAGAGATTAACCTGCTAAAAACTTTGCTCAATGGAATTGATGAAAAGATCCAACTAGCCCAAAACATCAATCAATTAACAATGAATCCTGAAACTTCTGAGAAATCCCTAAAAGTACAGATATTAGCTGCTCGTTGGCGCGTGAATGACCTTATAGAACTTAAGTTGTGGATAAAAGCCCAGACAGACAAGGTAAAAGAAAATGACTGAGGACGTTAGAGAAAAGCTAGAGCAGCCCTTAGATACCGAATCACTACTGGCTAGTCATGAATTCAGACAGGAGGGAAGAGTTTTGATTTGTGTAGACGATCCAAGCTTAACAGCAGTTTTACCGTTAGGTGTTTATTTGGTTGGAGAGAAAGGAGCGTATCGACTAGAGAAGTTATTCTAGGCGGGTTGTTACCTGTAGAGATAAGACCTTAGTAGTATCTCCGCAGGTAAGAGTTCGCCTCCTGAGCTCTCATCTGCGCACCGATGTAAAAGGTCGTAAATAACTAAATAAAAGGAGTAAACACCGTGGACAATACCACTACAGACGTAAATACAAGCCAGAGTGTGGCAGATGTGTCGTCAACATCACAAAACTCAACCGACAACACTGATGAAAAATCGCTGACAGACGGCTTCTGGGACGATAAGGATTCAGGCGAACAGTCGGAGGGCGAGTCCAAAACAGACGAAACCCAAGAAACAGAGGAGAAATCCGAAGAAAAGCCGGAATATTCAAAAGCAGAGGAGCGTAAAGCTCAACTGAATGACGATATTCGAGGGTTGGTGTCCCGTCGGGAAGAACTAAAGCGAGAAGTAGCTGAATACGAAGGTATCAAACAGTTACAAAGCTCAATTAATGAAAACCGAATAACACCAGAACAACTAGAAGCTGCAGGGTTAGACCCACAAGACGCTGCAATTCAGGCTCTTCTATACAATCAGGAGCTTGACCAACAGCAGTCGCAGTTAAACGAAATATCGGCAAATATTGCTGACCTTCAGTACAATATGTCGCTTGATAGAGTAGAACTGCTTAAAGACTATCCCGTATTCGATGAAACTTCACCTGAATACAATGCAGACTTCACCAAAAAAGCAGCTGACATGTACGTAAGTGCTGCAAATCTGCAATTTAACGAAGAGGGTGCGCCAATCTCGGCAGATAAAAAGCTCTATGAGTTTATGACAGACTTGCACGGCATTTACGAAGAAGGTCTGAAAGCTGGCGGCAAGAAGATATCTAGGGCAAAACAATCCGCGGCAGTAATGAATGCTGGCGGAGCGGCTGCATCGGAAGAAGTAACCGAAAAGCAATTTGTGAATGGATTCTTCGATTAAATCCTTCAATCTAAAAAACTAACCATAGGAGAAAAATAAAATGGCTATTAACTTGCCACAAGCATATTCAAAAATCCTTGATAAGGGATATACACTTAAATCATTAACAGCACCTGCCTTTAAGGGTAAGTATGAGGTTGTTGGTGGTACTACTAAATCATTTAAGGTGTACAGCACAGACGCGGCTTCTCTATATGACTATTCTACAAGCAAGAATGCTAGCGGTCAGGGTGTTGGTTCATTCGGCTACAAGTACTCAGCAGCTGGCAATAAAGAACAAGTTATTACAGCTTCTCAGGACAAAGCCTTCTCACAGCAAATCGATAAGGCTGACGCTAAGTTCTCACGCGATGGCTCACTCGATACTAAAGAAGTCATGCGTGCAACCTTAGAAGAGTCTATTTACCCAACAATGGATAAATACAACATTGACGCATTGGCAAAAGCGGCTGAGACTACAGCAGTTAAGACTTTGACCATTACTAAGGCAAATGCTTATGAAACATTTATGACTATGACTACTGCTCAGACAAACGCTAGAGTACCTCACAAGGGTCGTGTTGCGTTCGTAGCTGCAAGTGCATACTCATTACTGAAGCAGGATGATAACTTCACTCCAGCCAGCGAAATGACTGCTAAGAGCCGTCGCGATGGTAACTACGGTGAGATTGATGGTTGTATGATCATTGAAGTTCCAGATGACTACATGCCAACTAAGACGACTATCGTTTTGACTCACGAAGACGCAGCAGCAGCTCCAAAATACTTGTCTGAATACAAGCAAGGTGAATTTGGTCCAGAAGCTAGCGGTTACTATGTAGCTGGTCGCGTTGTATACGAAGCATTCGTATTCAACAAGAAAAAGGGTGCTATTCAAGTTCTGAAGAATGCCTAGCAATTTGGGGCGGGGAAACTCGCCCCTTCTCCGCGTTTTGCCTCTCCGCGATAAATGAGAGGTCGAAGATTAACAATTTGGAGAGAGACTTAGTAGAGTGTGTTATTGCTCATACTATAGTATAATGATGGCAAATCATTTAATCTTGTGGGAGAAGATAGATGAAGCAGTGGATCAAAAACATAGATTGGGCGGAAATTGGCGGATATTTAATATTACCAGCATTTTGGATAGGTATATTTAGTCTTGTATACTGGCAACAGATATACGACTACTTCGCACCAGTTTACTACAAGCCTTGCACGGTAGAAACTATAAATTACGACACTGTCAACATAGATAAGGGCAAATCTCAGTACGAAACAAGTCGTATAGAAACTGTAGGTCGGAATGGTTCAAAACAAGTCTGTAAAGCCTCAAAATCTGGATATCCTAACAAAGAGACTGTTGTAAAACAGCCAGTCAATCAGGTTGTCAGATATACGCCGACTTCTAAAGCTGCATATGATTGTATGTACAATGATGACTGCAGAGAAGCCATGGATGAGGGAGAACCAGACT
>JANDWE010000149.1 GCA_024330325.1 Candidatus Nanosynbacter colneyensis
GGATATCACCCATGCAATTACTGGGACTATCAAGACTTTCACTATTAATTACCCTCATCCTGCGGACGATCCGCCATCAAACCGATCGACGAAACAGCATCGCCGTCAGATAAGCGCATAATCGTCACGCCCTGAGTTGTCCTTCCGAGCAATTTAATATCGCTTAAGCCCAGGCGGATAGTTTGACCATTCTGAGAAACCAATAACGCCTCTGTTATCTCTGGGTCGATAGTCTGTACAGAGATAATCGGACCAGTTTTTGCAGTTACAACTGCGGCTTTTATACCGACTCCGCCACGTTTATGACTTGGGAAATTCGACACCTTTGTACGTTTACCGAAGCCTTTTTCACTAACCACCAGCAAGGTTTGGTCGTCACCCGTAACGATATCCATACCAACAACAGAGTCGTTTGGACGCAATCTTACGCCACGGACACCACGAGCTGATCTACCCATTGGGCGCGTATCTTTCTCGTTAAAGCGAATGGCTTGTCCTGCAGACGTAGATATAATCACATCATTTTCTCCAGTCGTCCTCTTTATCCAGCGCAGTTCATCGCCCTCATCTAGCTTAATTGCAATCAATCCATTCGTACGAACATTGGCATAATCTTTCACAGGAGTCTTCTTAACTGTACCCTTCTTTGTCGCCATGAATAGATAGCCGTCTTCGTTAGCGTTCTTTTCGTGCTTGATAATTGCCGTTATCTTCTCTTCTGGCTGAAGTTGCAATAAGTTAACCGCAGCAACGCCTTTCGCGCTTAGGCTGGCAGCTGGCACTTCGTAAGCCTTCAAGCGGAAGATTCTACCCATATTGGTGAAGAATAATAGATAATCGTGCGAGCTCGCCTGAACAACCTGATCGATAACATCTTCTTCCTTAGTCGTCATACCGCGCTTGCCTTTACCGCCACGATTTTGCCTACGATAGTCACTTACTAAGGTTCTCTTAATGTAATTTTCGCTCGTAAGCAGAATTACCGACTCTTCCTCTGGAATCAATTCCTCATCAGAGAACTTACCTAATTCGTGATTGATAATCTTACTTCGTCGTTCATCGCCATACTTTTCTTTCATAGCAAGCAATTCTTCCTTAACAACACGCAAAATCTCGTTCTCGTCAGCCAAAATTGCCTCCAGCTTCTTAATCAGTTCATGAAGTTGCTTCAATTCTTCCTCAATCTTGTCGCGCTCCAATCCCTGCAATCGTCGTAGTTGCATCGCCAAAATTGCGGCCGCTTGAATTTCCGACAAACCAAATCTCTCCATCAAACGCTTGTCGGCATCGTCATAACTTTCGCGAATCGTCTTAATCACCTCGTCGATATGATCAAGCGCAATTTTCAGACCTTCCAATATATGAGCTCGTTCCTTAGCTTTGCGAAGTTCAAACTCAGTCCTACGTCGAATAACGCCTTGACGATGCTTAATGAATTCCGCCAAAATCTCTTTCAAGCCCATGACCTTAGGCTGAATACCATTGACCAAAGCCAGGACATTATAATGGAATGATGTTTGTAATCCAGTCAATTTATACAATTGATTAAGAATCTTCTTTGGATAAGCATCTTTCTTTAGTTCAACAACAACTCGAACCTTACCACGAGCACTTTCATCTCGCGCATCGGCAATGTGCGTTATTTTTTTGGCAAGGACAAGTTCTCGAACCTTATCAACAAATCCCTCCTTGCTCATACCATATGGAACTTCGGTGATTATAATACTGTAACGGCCATTTTTGCGCTCTTCAATCGACGCAACCGCACGAATCGTAACTGAGCCACGCCCAGTTTCATATGCTTGACGCATTGGTGCACCGCCATAAACTTCCGCGCCTGTCGGAAAATCAGGACCCTTAATGTGCGTCAATAGTTCGTCTAATGTAATTTCAGGATTATCTATTTGAGCGACTGTAGCGTCAACCACCTCACTAAGGTTGTGCGGTGGAATATTCGTCGCCATACCAACAGCAATACCCATCTGACCGTTCAGCAGGATATTCGGAACGGCCGATGGCAAAACTACCGGCTCTTTCTCTGTTCCGTCGAAGTTATCACGAAAGTCAACGGTTTCTTTGTCGATGTCAGACAGCAACTCGCCGCCAATTTTATCCATTCGCGCCTCAGTATAACGGGAAGCCGCTGGCTCATCTCCGTCCATAGAACCGAAGTTACCCTGACCTTCAACCAGCGTATAACGCATCTTCCAAGGTTGGGCCAAGTTCACCATGGCGTCATAAATTGATGAGTCGCCGTGCGGGTGGTAGTTACCCATAACTTCACCGACAATTTTTGCCGACTTCACGGTAGCATGAGGAGCACGCCAACCATTCTTATTCATCGCATACAAAATACGGCGATTAACAGGCTTCAGCCCGTCACGAACATCCGGCAAAGCACGGTCAATAATAACCGACATGGAGTATTTAAGGAAGGAGTCTTCCATAACACGCTCAACTGTCGACTTTTCAATACCGCGAACTTCTGGCTCCTCGTTCAGAATTTCCGGTTCTACTATATTTTTATTGTCATTGTCCGCCATATCTCCTCCTTAAAAGTCCAAATCTTCCACATTAACCTTAGCGGCATTTGTTTGAATAAAATTTTTCCTCAATTCTACACTATCACCCATAAGCTTCGTAAATATCGCGTCTGCCCGTTCTGCGTCCTCAATATTAACCTTCACTAATGTTCGATTTTCTGGATTCATAGTCGTTTCCCATAATTGAGCGGCATCCATCTCACCAAGACCCTTAAATCGCTGCTGCGCCGTGTAGCCTGCCTGCTTAAATTTCTCAGCATTTTCATCAATCTTTACACCAGCAGCCTTGCGCTCATTGATCTTTTCGTTCAATTTTTGCTCGAGGGCTACTTCATCATAAACATAATCTATCTTACGATTGCTGCCAGTTCCTCTACTTAGTCCAAACAGAGGCGGCTTCGCCAGATACACGTGGCCCGCTTCAATAACTTCAGACATGTATCGGAAGAAGAATGTCATCAAAAGCGTAGAGATGTGCGCGCCATCAACATCGGCATCTGTCATAAATATAATCTTGTCGTAACGAATGCCACTGATATCAAATTGATCGCCAATTCCAACGCCCATAGCTTTAATCAACGAAACAATTTCAGCATTAGCAAACATCTTATCAAATCTTGCGCGCTCAGTATTTAGCACCTTACCGCGAAGAGGAAGAACAGCCTGAATAGTTGAATCGCGACCATCCTTAGCTGAACCCGCAGCCGAATTACCCTCGACAATAAATAATTCACAATCTTTTCGGTTACGAGATGAGCAATCCGTCAATTTAGATGGCAAGTTTAAGCCTTCAAATGCTCCCTTACGGATAACGTTGTCGCGCGCAGCCCTTGCCGCCTTACGAGCTCGTGCTGCCAATGTAGCCTTGCCGACAACCTTCTTCGCTGTAGCTGGATTTTCCTCCAAGTAATACGCAAAATATTCGCTCATCACTTGGTCGACATAGCGGCGCATTTCTGGATTACCAAGTTTATTCTTCGTCTGACCTTCAAACTGAGGATCTGGCAATTTAACCAGAATAACCGCCGTCAAACCTTCGCGAATATCATCGCCAGTTAGATTGTCTTCTTTTTCTTTCAGTAAGCTATTCTTGCGAGCATAATCATTAATTACACGCGTAAGGGCTGTTCGAAAACCAACCAAATGAGTACCGCCATCAGGGGTTAAGACGTTATTGGCAAATGGTTTTACCACTTCAGCGTAAGTGTCATTATACTGAACCGCAATTTCCACCATACAGTCTTCAACCTGCTTCTCGACGTAAAATATATCATCCGATAAAACGTCCTTGCCAATATTCAGGTTTTTTACATAACTCTGAATACCGCCCTCAAAGTAGAAAGCTTTTCGTTCGCCAGTTCGTTCATCAATAACCGACGTGTGAATGCCTTTTGTAAGGTACGCCTGATGACGAAGATAATTAACAACCCATTTATAGTCAAAATTAACCGTCTCCTTAAAGATGGTTGGGTCTGGATAAAATGTAATTGTCGTACCAGAACCATCAGACTTTCCAACTACTTCTAATTCTGTCTGAGGCACGCCTGTTGCGTATTCTTGACGATAGATTTTACCGTTCTTCCTAACTTCAGCAATCATCCGAGTAGATAGCGCATTCACAACACTAGAACCAACACCATGAAGTCCAGACGAGACCTTATAGCCGCCGCCACCAAACTTACCGCCGGCGTGTAAGATTGTTAATACCGTCTCTAGCGTACTCTTACCCGTCTTTGGATGCTTATCGACAGGAATACCACGACCGTCATCAGATACTCGAACGCCGCCATCCTTTAACAAAGTTACTTCGACCTTTGTAGCATAACCAGCGATTGCCTCGTCAATTGAGTTATCGGCAATTTCCTTAATCAAGTGATGTACACCCTCATACCCCGTACTACCGATGTACATTCCTGGACGCTTACGAACCGGCTCAAGACCCTCTAGGACCTGGATTTGTGAGCCATCATAAGATTGTTCATTTGTTTGTTTAGCCATATCTCCCTCACTATTATCTGAATTATCAGCTCTTTTCAACAACCTTATTATACATCAAAATAGATATATTCTCAAACTATTTACTTTTTCAGCCTGCTTATGCTAAAGTTAGATTAAAGTTATATAACAACAAAAATAAAAGAGGTCAAAATGTTCAAAAAAATTATCTCGCGCCTACCATATAGCCCTTCAATGATCCACAATTTGGGCTTTTATGCGAAACGCTTACGTAAAGAAGAAACTACTCGAAAGATCGGGCTTATCTTAACCGCCCTAGCTCTTATTGTGCAATCTTTCACTGTTTTTTCACCGCCAGAATCAGCCAATGCAGCAGATTCCAGCGACCTCATTTACGGCGGAATTTCTAGCGGTCAGCAGCTGATGGCTCATTATGACGCGAACACAAATAATATTCGCGACCTCTATAATCATCTTGGCATTAGTCGTGCCAACCTGGTAGCCGCTACGGGAAATCTCCAAACCTTAAATAGTAATATGGGGACTTACTCATGGGGACTTACTCCTCACTTTGGTGCAGCAAGAGGTGAAGGATCTTACGTAGTTCGCACATCACAAGGTGGCGCTCGCACTTTCTATTATCGACCTCACAACCTCTGGGGCAACTTCTCATATAGAGCATTCGTTGGATATTCAGCTGGAACCGGATGGTTTGCAATCATGCTTAACTGCGGCAACCTAATCCTAAAATTTGCACCACCAAGTCATCAATGCCCAACAGGACAAGTCGGTGCATACCCATATTGTTCTACTCCACCTAAGCCAGTAGCTACCTGTAATGCTCTAGACGTAAAAAAGAACGGAGATACATACCAATTTACCGCTAATGCTAGCGTAGCCAACGGTGCTACAATTCAAAAATATACCTATAGCGTGTACAGGGGAAATACTTTAGTAAAAACTATTAGTAGCAATAATAGAATAGCTACATATACAGAGAAAACGCCAGGATCATACAAAGTAGTCTTAACTGTACATAGCTCATTAGGAGATAGAACTTCAAATGCCTGCGTAAAGACATTTACTATACCAGAGCCAGCAAGATGTCCTCAAAACCCTAAATTATTAAAGGACGATTCTCAATGTCAACCATGTCCAGGCGACTCTACTATATGGATTAACGATAGTCGATGTTCTGCCTCGTTCGTGCAGACAAAAACCGCAGTTAATCTCACCCAAAATAACGCTGACGCAACAACTACGGTTGCGAAATCTGGAGATCGAATTACCTACACTCTTTCGATAAAAAACAAAGGTCTTAAAGAGGAAGAATTTACGTTCAAAGATCAAGTCAGCGACTTATTAGAATATGCAGACATATTCGACGCTGGCGGCGGAACGTTAACAGACGATAAAGGCGCTAGCGCGGGCAGCGGCAACGCAAAAGTTCTAGTATGGAACCCTATCAAGATCAAGCCAGGAGAAACCCAGAAGCGCAGCTTTACCATCCAAATAAAGAACAGCATCCCAGCAATGGCTAGCGGTAAAAGTAATCCAATGTCTTATGACTGTAGGATTGATAACACATTTGGCAATACTGTCAGTACGAAAATTGACTGCCCTGCACCGAAAGTTATTGAACAAACCACTTCACAACTGCCAAAAACTGGCGCCAGCGAGAATATGATGTTCGCAGGAATTATTGCAGCCGTGGTCGTATACTTCTACGCTAGATCACGTCAATTAAATAAAGAAGTTAGAATCATTCGGCGAGACATGTCCGCAGGAACTTTATAGGAGGTGAAAAATGAGTGAAAAATTAAAGTCTACCGTAGAGAATGCTGTCGATACTAAGAAATTGGCTGAACTTAGCAACGAGAGAGCTGCTGAAATTGAAAGATCTCTAGAAAAGGCGGTTGAAAAAGAAAAATCAAATGCCGAAAATGAAAATAACATTAAACATGAGGCTATAGAAATTGCCGCCCGCCAAGAAAAGCGGCAAGAGCAAAAAGAATCTAAAGAGATAAAAGAAGATAAGCCTCTTACAAAAAAAGATATTGAAGCTTCATATAAGAAGACTTTGGAAAATGTACAAGACCAACTATCAGCTCCATCCAGGGCTTTCAGCAAGGTCATCCATAATCCAGTCGTCGAAAAGACTAGTGATGCAATTGGCAATACCGTTGCCCGCCCTAACTTAATCATTTCTGGCGCCTTAGGCGCAATAGCTTCTGTCATTGTGTATTTTATCGCCAAACGATACGGATATCTATTATCAGGATCAGAAACTATTATCTTGTTTGTAGCTGGCTGGTCTATCGGCGCTGTTATTGAATACGCTCGAGTAGGGTTTATCAACAACAGGAAAAATAGCTAGATAGATATTGAATTTTATCTCAAGCTAATCATCACTTCACTATCGTCATCATCACCATTACGTAAATCGAGCCGATTCTTAACTACAGGTTGGCTCGGTTTTACATTTACAGAGGAGACGGGATTGCTGTCTGTAGTCATAGACATATTTGGCTTATTGGCGGCAGCACTATCTATCACAGAAGGTTGACTTTGCTGTTTGTTATCAAGATTAGAAACCGTAGCATTTACGCTATTTATATTAGAAGGCGCATTATTAACCACCTCTAGGCGACCTTGCGGATTCTGTATTTGTGAGGAAGTCTGTGGGGCTTGCGAATTTACTGGTCTTACGGTTGTTGAGTTAGAAGCGGGCTTTCCTCCTAGCTGTTGTCTCTTCGCTAGCCATTCATCCAAGAACGATGACCCACCTCCCGACGATTTCTGACCAACAGAAGGCGCTAATTGAGAAGGACTCGTCTTTGGTTGTACACTGCCTCTAATCCTGTCAAATATCTCCTTTTCGACAACAGCTCGTGGTCTACCGTATTTAGCAGCAGATAGCCTCACTAACGCGTCTCTCAGCTGATTATTAACTTGCCCCATCGGAGGGATCCAATTCATACTAAACGGCGCAGACGGCACATTATTAATCATCACAGAAGTTATGGATTGGAAGTTTGGCAATTTAGCCAAGTCATCGACATCGAAAGTCGGCTGAAACTTCTTAACCATCAATTCGGCGTCAGTCACACCGATACGCCCAGAAATAACCGTACCGACGTTACCAATAATTGCTTCTCGTATCTTATCCGTTAACTGCGTCATAAACTGGTTACCCATAATAAGACTCAATTTATACTTACGAGCCTCAGACAAAATAGATTCAAAGCTGTCAGTGGCGAAGTTCTGGAACTCGTCAACATACAGTGAAAAATCAACTCGCTGATCCTCTGGAATATCCGCCCGAGACATCGCTGCTGCTTGAAACTTCATCACAAAGATAATACCCAAAAGCTTAGAGTTAAGCTCACCCATCTTACCTTTTGACAAATTGACTAGCAAAATCTTATTATTATCCATGATTTCACGCAAATTAAATCCAGATTTGGTCTGACCAATAATATTGCGCATTGCATCGTTGGAAATAAATGGACCAAACTTTGATACAACCCATGAAATAACCTCACCCGCCTCATTTGACCTCTGTGACGCAGGGAATTCCTTTGTCCAGAAATCAATAACTTGCTGATCTTTTACATATTTAAGCTTGCTTTTCACAAATTCAGGATCAATAAGACACTTCGGCACATCAATAAACGTTCCACCAGCAGGATCCGACATCAACAATAAAGCGCAGTTTCTAAAAATATGCTCTAGGCGAGGACCAACAATTCCTGTATGCCCTGGGTCATAAAGTCCATACAGCATATTAATTGCCTCTTGAACCAAAAAATCCTTTTGGTCTGGAGTGTCGAACTCAAACATAT
>JANDWE010000032.1 GCA_024330325.1 Candidatus Nanosynbacter colneyensis
TCCCAGAGGTAATCGCCAGGTTTTGCGCCAGATAGGTTAATCATAATCTGTGCAAGCTTGGGCGGAAGCATTCCCACGAAGGCATCGCGTTTTGGTCGTCCGCGGTCGCGCTGAGTATATGAATTGATATTTTGAGTGCCACGACTTTCAGCGATTATCAAATCTCCGTACACGTTCCTGGCTATAATAATTTCAATTTTCGCCTCAGACCTGCCGAGCTTATTGTTGTGGGAAGTCGCAGTGGACAGCGCGGCGGTTTTATTAGGGATTAGACGTAAACTGACGCCAGATTTTTTCAAGTTGTTTTTTAAGATAATTCCGATTTTTTGGATGTTCCTCGGATCTGTTTTATTGCCATAAAAACTTATTCCAAACGTTATTTTTTTCTGGCTATGCGAAAGTTTTTTCGTGTATTTTTCAACAATAATTTTTGAGGCTTGGAGCAGAGTGTTACGGTCTGATTTTTGCGATTTTATCTTTGTGGTGACTTGTCCGCATTTAATCGTTCCGCCAAGATTGTCAATTGATAAATTGTCGCAATTAACCGTGGCGGCTTGATTGGAGATTTTTTGGACATTTTTAGCACCGTAAATCGCCTCTAATTCAGCGATAGAGATTTCTGGTTGACGGCCAAGAATAGCTATAAACATATCGTAATTATAACATTTATCGTGGTATAATGAAGGTTATGTTACCGAAGGTGTTGCAACTGTTGAAATCGCCACGAGCCATTATGAGCGTTTTGACGTTGGCGGTTTTGGCAATAATAATTTTTCTATCTCGGCATGAGCTCGTGAAGGCGTGGAATCTGTTTTTGCACGCGGATTTATGGCTATTATTCTTACTATTGCCGTTTCAGATTATCGTGTACTTCGCTGGCGGCGAAATGATTTTTTCGTATTTAAGAGAGAAGAATCTGATTCATCATATTTCCAGGCTGGAGCAGACGAGGATTGCGCTGGAGCTTAATTTGGTCAATCACATTTTTCCGTCGGGCGGAGTTAGTGGTATCTCGTATACGACGTGGCGAATGCATAAGCTCGGCGTGAGTTCGGCGCGTTCGACATTCGCGCAGGTGATTCGTTACGTTACGGGATTTTTGTCGCTTTTGGTTTTGTTGGTGATTGCTGTGTTGGCGCTGGCTATTGATGGCAAGGTTAATCGTTATATTGTTGCCGCTAGTTTCTTGCTGATTATCGTGGTTTTGGCGCTGACGTTTGGTCTGATTTTCGTGTTTTCGTCAAAGCGTCGTATGCAGATGACTGCCGCTAAATTGTCCAGATTCATCAATGCGTTGGTGAAAATTGTGACCTTGGGCAAGAAACGACGAGTGATGAAGTCGAAGAAAGTCGAAGAGTTTTTTGTTGATATGCAGGACGATTTTCAAGATTTGTCCAATCATCCGAAACTTCTAATAAAACCGATGATTTGGGGAACTGTCTACACTGTTTTTGACGTGGCGATGTTTGCTGTGGCATTTCTGTCGCTGGGTGTTTTTGTTAATCCGGCGATTTTGATGGTTGGATACGGCGTGGCGGGATTGGCAGCGATTGTCGTGTTTACGCCTGGAGGGACGGGCGTTTATGAAACTATTATGATTATTTTCTTAAGCATGGCAGGCACCCCGCCAGATTTGGCGATTGCTGGAATAATTTTGACGCGAGCAATTTTACTTACTGGCACGATCATCTTTGGCTATATTTTCTATCAACACGCACTGATTAAATACGGCAAGCCAGATGATTCCCAGATTTAGTGTTAGCAATTTCATAGCAGTTGTCAATCAAACTTTTGACGTGGCTTTTGCTGGGATGGTTGAAGTTGAGGGTGAAGTTTCTGGCCTCAAGTCTTATCCTCCGAAATATGCTTTTTTCGATCTGAAAGATGACGACGGGCTGGTCCGGTGTTTTGTTGGTTTTAGCAATTTACGTACGCCAATTGAAGATGGAATGAAAGTTGTCGTTCGAGCGATGCCAGTACTTAGAGATAAAGGTGCCTTTAGTTTGAATGTTCAAGAGATTCGCCCATTGGGTAAGGGAAGCTTGAAGCGAAGTTTTGATCTTTTGAAGCAAAAATTGACAGTTGAGGGTTTGTTTAATTCTGAGAAAAAACGTCCATTGCCGCAATATCCTCAGAGGGTGGCTGTTATTTCCAGTACAAAAGCGGCGGGATATGCCGACTTTATGAAGATTTCCAGTGAGCGTTGGGGCGGCGTGAAATTCGTAGTCGCCAACGTTAATGTGCAGGGTGCGAATGCTGCAGATCAAGCTGTTCGAGCAATATCATATTTTAATCAAATGTCAGAATCTCCAGATGTGATTGTTTTGATTCGTGGCGGTGGTAGTGCAGAGGATTTGGCAAGTTTTAACGATGAAAAACTAGTGCGGGCGATGGCAAGTAGTCGTATTCCGACAATGACTGGAATTGGTCATGAGATTGATGAAAGCTTATGTGATTTGGCGGCGGACGTTCGTGCAGCCACGCCGAGTAATGCTGCGCAATTGCTGTTTCCTGATAAGCGAGAAGTGGTTAGGCATTTGCATTACAGGCTAATTGACGCGAAAGATTCAATTTGTAGAGCTATCGAAGAGCAATCGCTTAATGCAACAATGTTGCAAAAAGAGGTACTAAAACAGTGGTCGAATCACGTGGATGCGGCTGTAAATGCAACATTGTCGCAACAAAAAGTCATCGCTGAGTATGACCCAGAAATGGCGCTACGTCGTGGCTATGCAATGATCAAGGGTGATTTACAGATTGGTAATATTGTAGAGATTACAACAAAAGATATAATTATGAAAGCGAGGATTGAGAATAGTGAACAACGATATGACAATTGAGCAAATGATGGCTGAATTGAACGAGCGAATCGCGTGGTTTCAAGGCGATGATTTTAATCTGGATGAGGCGAAACAGAGATTTATTGAGGCGAGAGAATTATCAAAAAAAATTACTGCTACGTTGGAAGATATGCGACATGATATCGAGGTCCTTAGCGAGGATTTTAACGCTGAGTAAGATCTTTACATCAATTAAAGCATAAGCTATACTTTACAATATGATAACGAGAGATAAGAGTGAGCGTGGCTCAGTTAATGGCTGGATGGTCGGCACAATCGGCTGTCTGATAT
>JANDWE010000107.1 GCA_024330325.1 Candidatus Nanosynbacter colneyensis
CGCAAAATCTTCTCTGGATGATGAATTTTCTCGTCGACTCTCGGATAATATATCGGCGGGCTGCACAAAATCAGCGACTTGCTTAACTTTGGATATTGCTTGGCGAGCTCTACCGCGGCCAGCGAGCCCATAGAATGGCCGATGACGATATCGACGTGATTTATGAATTCCCTGCGCAAAGTGGCGACGATGCTTGCGGCTTGGTCGTGGGCGTTGTAGGACTTCCAATCAGGCTTGGGCGAATTGCCAAATCCCAGCATGTCAATTGCTATAACTCGCGTGTCCTTCGGTAAATACGGCTCCAGCGGCGTCCATGTTTTCCAGGATGTGCCTAATCCATGAATAAGTAAAATCGTCGCTTTCGGTTTTTCCGGACGAGAAAAATAATGCACGTTCAATGCATACGGAATCCGCAACCAGCGATGGATAATCTTGTCCAACATATTTTTAGTATACTATGAAAATACTCCGCCTGCATGTGAAACGGAGTATTTTGTGATAGTCTTTTCTGTACTAACGCTTAGAGAATTGTTCGCGCTTACGAGCGGAACGAAGACCGTACTTCTTGCGCTCTTTCTCGCGTGGGTCGCGCTTCAATAGCTCAGCCTTCTTCAGAACTGGACGCAGATCAGCGTGAGCAGCTGTCAAAGCCTTTGCAATACCAAGCTTGATAGCGTCAACTTGACCAGCTAAGCCGCCACCCTTAACTAGGATAGTAACGTCGAATTCTTTTTGCTTGCTGACAATTGCAAGTGGATCGGTTACTTCTGCTAGAAGAGTTTTGTTGCCATCCAGGTACTCAGCGGCAGGTTTGCCGTTGATAGTGATAGTGCCTTTTCCAGGAAGCAATCGAACACTTGCTGAAGCACTTTTGCGTCGACCTAAGCCGTAGAAATAAGTATCAGCCATATTACTTCACCTCAACTTTCTCTGGTGTTTGTGCTGTGTGAGCGTGGTCGCTGCCAGCAAAAATGCGTAGACGCTTTAGGCGCTCTGCTTGCAATTTGTTCTTTGGCAACATACCTTTAACAGCTTCTTCAATAATTCGCTCTGGGTGGCGTTCGCGCATTTCTTTGAATTGCGTTTCCTTAATTCCACCCGGGAAACCACTGTGGCGATAGTAATACTTATCAGTTTCCTTGTATCCAGTAACGACTGTCTGTGCAGCATTGATAACAACTACGTAGTCGCCACCGTCAATGTGAGGAGTGTAAGTTGGCTTGTATTTACCAGTCAAATGCTTGGCAATTTCTGTAGCCAAACGTCCAAGTGGTAATTCGCTAGCGTCAAACAATACCCAACGGCGAGAAACTTCAGATGGTTTTTGTGAATAAGTTTTCATCTTATTTTCCTTCCTTTGGCATTGGTTTAATATCGTCAACAAACTCGATGATTGCCATTTGAGCGCCGTCGCCGACTCGCAAACGTGTTCGTTCAACGCGAACGTGTCCGCTGGTTCGACCACTTAGCTGCGGTGCGATTTCATCAACTAGTTTGTAAGCAGCGGCGCGTGTGCTTAATGCTGCAATCACCTGACGTCGGCTTGCTAGGTCGCCCTTTTTAGCCTTGGTGATGATTTTTTCAATGTGACGCTTTAGTTCCTTAGCCTTTGGCAAGGTGGTCTCGATTTTTCCGTACTCAACCAAGCTGGTAGCCAGACCTTTGAGTAGGGCTCGTCGCTGATCACGCTCACGGCCGAACTTGCGCCCTTGATATCCGTGTCTATGCATAGTTAAAACTCCAACTCCGCCATCTTGTCACGTACTTCGTCTAGTGCCTTTGAACCGAAACCTTTCAATTCTCGCAAATCTTGCTCAGTCAAAGTTACCAAATCGCGAATAGTGCGGATTTCATTGTTAATTAGCGCGTTCGTCGTGCGGGCGCTTAAGTTTAGCTCTTCGATTGGCATTGCTAGCTCTGACTCTTCGTCTTCCTTAGCTGCGCCAAGTGCTGGTGCGCCAGTTACCATCGTGTTGCCAGCCAAAGCTGTGTATTGATTGACAAGAATCGCTGCTGCTTCTTCGAACGCCTCACGAGGTGTGATTGTGCCGTTAGTTTCGACAGTGATTGCCAATTTGTCCAAGTTTGTCTCCTGACCAACACGAGTTGAGTCGACTTTGTAGCGAACGCGTAGAACTGGTGAGTACATTGCATCAATAGCAATCATGTCGCTATGCAAACGCTTTTCGCTTGACTCTTCAATTGTCTGGTAACCGCAACCTGCCTCAACTACCAAATCCATAACCAAATGCTTGTTTGGGTCGTCGATTGTAGCAATTACTTGCTCTGGGTTAACAACTTCAACATCAGCATTAGTTTTAATGTCAGCGGCAGTTACTTCGCCAGCGCCAGTTTTCTCAATGCGTAGTTCAACTG
>JANDWE010000016.1 GCA_024330325.1 Candidatus Nanosynbacter colneyensis
AAGCAGACAGAATTGGTGAACGCTTACTCAACATTGGCGCGAATGGGAGTCCAAAAAGACATTTCAAGTGTTATCGAGGTAAAGAACAGCCAAGGTGAAACTCTGAAAAAATGGAAAGATGAAGGCAAGCAAGTTATCGACTCGCAATCAGCATACATCGTGAACGACATCTTGTCCGACCGAACTCCTGGACTTCACGGCTGGATGGGCGTCAATGGCGTTCGAACCTCTGCAAAGACTGGTACATCCGACAAGGGTTCACAGCCAAAAGACCTCTGGATTATCAACTACAGCCCATCTCTGGTTATGGGAATGTGGCTCGGAAACTCCGACACTAGCGTGATTGGTACATCAGCCTCCAACTACGGCATGCCAGTAATTAGAAGCGTTATGGAATTTGCCCACACCCAAGTTTACGCTAAAGAAGGCAAATGGAAGTCAGGTCAATGGTACGAGCGACCAAGCGGAATCCAGACTGTCAACGGTGAACTCTACCCGTCATGGTGGAATAAGAAACAAAGTCAATCTACAGAGAAAATCACCTTCGATAAAGTTTCTAAGAAAAAGGCCACGAATTGTACTCCAGACGGCGCAAAGGAAGAGATTGAAGTGACAAAGATTATCGATCCTTTGACTAAGAAAGAATCAATTACCGTCCCTTCAGGCTACGACGCGAATGCAGAAGATGACGTTCACAAATGTGACGACACTAAACCGCAAATTGGAGCAATATCATATACCAACAGCGGCAAGAAATATACGATAAGTGTTGATGTTACAGCAGGAACTTGGGGCTTATCGGCAATCGAAATTACCGTGGACGGAAAGAGTATTAAGAGTTCAGAAATTACTTCAAGCGGCAAGCAGACCGCCACAGTAGAGCTTGATACGACAGGAGCGCACACGGTTTCTGTAACCGTAAGAGACTCTGCATATTACACCGCCACTTCAACTGGCAGCATTCAAGTTCACTAAATAAACTATTGTTTATTCACCAAATTAATCAGCTCAGCCTCGTGTTGAGCTGATGTTTTTGAGCGACCATTTGTGCGCTTTTTGGGAACACTAGCTTTCTGCTTTACAGGTTTTTTCTGTTCAACCACAAGCTTCGCAAACATCATTTTTCCAGCGTCAGTCTGCAAGCTTCGGATAATCTCAATCTTCTTCGTTTGTCCAATGTAGCGCTTGGCGTTTTCAACAACCACCATCGTTCCATCTTTCAAATAGCCAACCGCTTGATGAGAATCTTGTCCCTTTTGCGACAGCTCCAAATCCAGTTCGTCACCAGGCAAATAGCTCATCCTCAAACTTTTAGCCAGCTCATTGATATTCAAAACCTTAACGCCGTCAACTTGCGCCACCTTATTCAAATTGTAATCAAGCGTCAATACTGCCGCATCCATCTCCTTCGCTAATTTCAACAAGCGAGAATCCACGCCTTCCGGCACGCGAATATTGTCATCGTAAAGCTCGAAAGAAGACTTCAAGATATCCTTAAGCTCCTTCACGACATCCATACCGAATCGCGCCCTTTCACGCTTGTCGTGGTCTGCACCGTCGGCTAATAATTGCAGCTCAGTCAAAACACTCCTTGGTACGATAATTTTTCCCAGTAAAAATCCGGCCTTCGCCAGCTCAGTCACTCGCCCATCCATGAGTACTGACGTGTCGACCAAAATCGGCGCCACGCCTACAGACGAATTTCGTCGCGGTTTTGCCAAGAAATAAACCTCAGCCGCCAAGCCAAGTAGCATCGTAATTATTATCAATCCGTAAAAATCTTTCATTTTTCCCCTTTCTATTGTAAATAGTCAATCAGTGCCTGTCGCATATCGCTGACACCTTTTATAAATTTATCTTTATGAACTTTTGGCGCAATCGCATAAGTGAAGCCCAGCTTCTTCGCCTCTTTAATTCGAGCTTGCCAATTCGTCGCCGAGCGAACCTCGCCACCCAAACCAATCTCACCAAACACTACAGCACCTTCGTCCAAACTTCGCCCAGCGCTAGCGCTAGCAATCGCCATCGCCACAGCCAAATCAGCCGCTGGATCATTTAGCTTCAGACCACCAACCACATTGACATAAATATCTTTGTCCGCCAATTTTAACTTCGTTCGCTTCTCCAGAACCGCCACCAACAGATTTAATCGATTCAGATCAAAACCACTCGCCGTGCGCTTAGGATAGCCAAAATTCGTCGGATTAACTAGCGCCTGAATTTCCACCAAAAGCGGACGTGCGCCTTCCATGGTCGCCAACACAATTGACCCATCCAGATTCTGACGCTCCGCCAGAAGTTCCGCCGACGGATTCTTTACGATTCTTAGTCCCTGCTCGTCCATTTCAAAAATCGCCGCCTCATTAGTCGAGCCGTATCTATTTTTCTGCGCCCGAACAACTCGAAAACCGCCATATCGATCGCCCTCAAAGTTCAGTACAACATCCACTAAATGCTCCAATATTTTCGGACCAGCAATCGAACCCTCTTTGGTGACATGACCAACCAAAATCACTGCCGTGCCCGAAGCTTTGGCGGCACGAATAATTACATTTGACGAATTGGTAATCTGACTAACCGACCCTGGAGCGGAAGAAATCTCACTGAGTGAGATTGTTTGAACTGAATCGACAATCGCCAGATCATATCCGCCTTGTTGAATTGACGCCGCAATATCTTCCGCGCTATTACTGGACGCCAACTGCATTTTTTCCGAATCAGCCGCACCCAAACGCTCTGCACGAAGTTTCACCTGAGAAACCGATTCCTCGCCGCTCACATATAGCACCGATTTCGTCTTGGCGATATGTGCCGCAACTTGCGCCAAAAGCGTACTCTTTCCAATTCCTGGCTGACCCGCCACCAACACCACGCCGCCAACCAGAAATCCACCACCCAAAACAGTGTCCAAATCGTCAATTCCCGTGCTTAATCTTTCTAGTCCAGACTCAGAGGCAGCTTCACGAATGCTAGACGTTTTCAAGGCTTTGCCGCGCCCGGCAGATTTATCGACAACAGATGACCCGCCAGAAGAAGCAACCTGCTCGACTAGCGAATTCCATTCCCCACAATTTTCACACCTGCCAGCCCACTTTGAAAAACTAGCCCCGCACTGTTGACAAACAAATTGACTTCTAGCTTTCGCCATTATTTCGCCCCCTCAAAACTATCCAAACTTTTATTCAATTCATCAATTTGCACACCCAATTCCCTGAGTCGCAAAACATCGGAATTGTAAGAATTGATCTCAGAATTCAAATTGGCACGCCTTTCGTTCAACTCCGAGAGCTCCGCTTTCAAATCTTGACGTTGACTATAAAAATCACTCTGCGACAAAAATCCACCGCTAACGCCCGCTCGTCGATTAAAGTCCGCCACGCGACCATTATAATCCGCCAAATCAGTTGAATATTGCGATAATTCTCTGTTCAATTTTTCCTTCCGGACCTTCAACGACCCACTCAACTTCTGCGCTTCATTTTCCCTGGACTCAAATTTTTCTTGATATTGCGCGTGCAATTTCACCACTTCGGATCTATCAGTAAAATACCGTCGATAATATTCTTCCAGCTCGTTGCCCAAATTGGCAAATTCCGTCCCTAAAATCGAATGCAACTCGTTAGCTCTCGTTCCAGGTTGCGCACGATCATAATATTCCATCCGCTCGGACAATTTCTTATTTTTCACATTATTATAAGCCTGCTCCAAAAGCTCGCTCAAATGAGATTTTTCCGACGCACTCAACCTTTCCCAAGCAGCGTGCAACATCTCATGCGCCGCCGTCACTTCTTTCACGCCATCAAGCTCAGAATTGGTCACGTTGTAGATATAAATATCTCTAGACGACGGATTGTAACAACCCAAAATTGCGTTTCCCTTTTCCACGCGACGGCAATCTTCGTTAAACTCGTTCGCTGATTTAATTTGCGGATTAGAAACATAGAACATTTTCCTGCCAACATCCGACATTTTCACGCGGTCAGCAATAGCGACAATTTCCACACTCGGCTTATATTGCCACAGCGTAATCTCATCAATGATTTGCTGACGATTCATCATCACAAAAACCGCAGCAGAAAGTACAATTATCGGCGTGAGGACGCTGAATATTTTACGCACGATTGACATTAATCACCACCTTGTTATTATCAATTTTAGCTTCCAGCGTGTCGCCAGGTCTTGCTTTATTGGACAATAAAACATCACTCAATGGATCCGCCAACTCTGACTGAATTGTTCGTCTTAAAACTCGCACGCCGCGCTGCTCGTCAAATCCCCGATCGATCAACCAACACTTCGCCGAAGAAGTAATATCAAGCTTCATTCCATGTCGACCAACAGCTTCAATCAAGTCAGACGTGAGATTGTCAAAAATCTTTCGCACAACCGAGCGAGACAACGGCTTAAACGTAATCACGCTATCAAATCTGCCAATCAATTCTGGACGCAAAAATTCCTCAAGCTCACGCAGAGCGGCACGCGAATTTTTCTCGTGACGATTTTCACTGGCCGACTTTTTCTGCCCAGGCGCGCCAAATCCCAGCTCCGAATCCTGAATCATTTGCTCGGCGCCGACGTTGCTCGTCAAGATGACAATCGTCTGCCGAAAACTCACCGTTCGTCCGTGAGAATCGCTCAACTTGCCATCCTCCAAAATCTGTAAAAGTAAATTCAGAACGTCAGGATGCGCCTTTTCAATCTCATCAAACAACACCACACTATATGGTCGACGACGAACTTTATCCGTTAATTTCCCGCCGTCCTCATAGCCAACATAACCAGCCGGCGCACCAACCAGCCGACTAGCCGTGTGACGCTCGGAAAACTCGCTCATGTCAATTTTAATCAAACTATCCTCGCCGCCAAAAACTTCCCGCGCCAGAACTCGCGCCAATTCCGTCTTGCCCACTCCAGTCGGACCCAGAAAGATAAACGACCCAAGCGGCCCACTCTGACGATTTAGTCCAGCTTTATTGCGGCGAATCGCGCGCGCCAGTTGCTCAATTGCTTCATTCTGACCAAGAACACTCTGGCTCAGCCGCTTCTCCAGACGAATCAAATCTTTCATCTGATTTAACGATAATCTGTCAATCGGAATATTCGTCATCGCCGAAACCGCTCGACGCAAATATTCATCGGTCAACACCGGCTCATCACTGGCTTCATCTTTCAGCGCTTCGGCTTGCAATTCCAATTGTCGCATTTGCATCTTAAATTCTGCGGCCTTTTCATAATCCTCAGCCTCGACCGCGGCGTCAATTTTTCCAGCCAATCGCTTAATTTGGCGAGCCAACTTGTCCTTGCGCGACAATTTTATCGGCGAGCTAGACTTCAATAAACTCGCCGCCTCGTCAATCACGTCGATCGCTTTATCTGGCAAAAATCGCTCCGTCACGTAACGCTGGCTCAAATCCACCGCCTCAGTCAACATTTCGTCAGGAATCTGAACTTGGTGATGCTTAGCTAATTTTCCTCTCAAACCTCGCATCATTTTCACTGCCTCTTCTGGCGATGGCTCATTGATCGTCACCGACTGGAAGCGTCGCGACAACGCAGCGTCTTTTTCGATATATTTTCTATATTCATCAAACGTCGTCGCGCCAATTAGTCGCACCTCGCCTCGCGACAACGCTGGCTTCAATACATTCGCCGCATCCATCGAGCCTTCAGCCGAACCAGCGCCAACTAACAGATGTAACTCATCAATAAACAAAATAACTTCTTGATGTTTTTTGGCGACCGCCAGAACTTTTTGCAATCGCTCCTCGAATTGTCCGCGATATTTCGTCCCCGCAATCATCGCCGTCAAATCCAATTGAAAAAGTCGCTTGCCTTTCAAAAATTCGGGAACTTTATTATCAGCAATCCTCTGCGCCAAACCCTCAACGACCGCAGTTTTACCGACGCCAGGTTCGCCAATTAGCGCTGGATTATTCTTGCTACGCCGACCCAAAATCGTGATCATTCGCTGAATTTCCGACGCTCGACCAATCACCGGATCCAAAAATCCTTCGCTAGCACGACGCGTCAAATCGACACCAAATTTCTCCAAAACTCGCAAATCGCCGGAGTTTTTACTCGCCGCACTGCGCTCACTCTGCAGAGATTCAAATTGCTGTTTATCAAACACATCTTCCAAACTTCCACGCAGATTGTCAATGTCAACATTCATATCCCGCAGCAATTTAGTCGCTCGCGCCTCGTGCTGCTGCAGCATTCCATAAACGATGTGTTCCGTGCCAATTTTTTCCTGCCCAAATTCAACTGCTAATTGCCAAGCAATTCTTATCAATTCAACAACTTCAGCACTCAAACCCTTACTTACAATCGTAATCACCAGCGGCTTTGCGGTCAGGTTCAACGCCATTTCCGCACGATCCAAAGTTACGCCATTTTCCGCCAAAATCTTCGCTCCTAGCGACGAATTCTGCGCCAGCACACCAAGCAAAATATGCTCCGTGCCAACATATTCACTCCCCTCATTATGCGCCAGAAAACCAGCTCGCCCCAAACTGGCCCGAGCCGTTTCCGTCAGCCGAGGTTCTAATTCAGAAAAATCTTCTGACATATCGCCCTCCTTTCGTTTTCGGCGATTCGCAGAAGGCAGCTTATTCCGCCACCTCCTCAACTACGCTCATCAAGCTATCCTCAATATTCTTTCGAGGTTTTGGTTCTGCCTTAACAGGAGCTTTTGCTTCGATGTCTAATTCATAGCCAGTCAATCGGCTTGCCAAGCGAACATTCTGTCCAGCGCGACCAATTGCTATTGATTGCTGATCTTCGCTAACATAAACCGTCGCACGCTTCTCATCTTCATTGACAGTCACACTCAAAACCTCTGCCGGGCTCATTGCATTAGCAATAAATCCAGCCGCGTCTTCCTCGTATGGAATAATGTCAATTTTTTCCTGCTCGCCAATTTCATTCATCACAGCCTGAACGCGGGCGCCGTGACCGCCAACAAACGTACCAACTGGATCAACGCCAGGTAACGCTGAAGAAACCGCCAATTTAGTTCGGCGACCAGCTTCGCGAGCAATTGCCTTAATCTCAACTGCACCAGTTTCCATCTCTGGGACTTCTTGATTGAACAAGAATCGCACAAACTCTTCGTTGCCTCGGCTAAGGATCAATTGCGGACCGCGGCCTTCGCGCTCAATGTCCTTAATGTAAACCTTAATTCGACGGCCAACACCATAATATTCGCCAGGAATTTGCTCGCTCTGAGGCATAATTCCGACAGCCTTGCCCAGCTCAATTCGCACAACGCGTGGCTCAACTCGCTGAACCGTACCAATAACAACCGTACCGATTTTATCCTCAAATTCCGCCAAAACAACTTCACGCTCAGCTTCGCGCAATCGCTGCAGGATCACTTGCTTAGCAGTCTGAGCGGCAACTCGACCAAAAGTCGTCACGTTATGAGTTTCCATCACAACTTCACCGCCAAGTTCAGCCGCAGGATCTATCTCCTTAGCTTCCTCTAGGTCAATTTGATTGGCATCATTCTCAACTTCTTCAACAACAGTTTTAACAACCGACACGACAGCCGTACCATTATTGATATTCAAGCTTGCGCGGACCAACTGATCTCGCGTACCATTATCACGACGCCAAGCCGCCGCAATCGCCTGCTCAATCACGCTCAAAACTGTTTCTTCTGGCAAGTTTTTTTCCTCAGCAATCGTACGCACTGCCAACGTCAACTGCTTAATGTTCAAATCTTCCATTACATTCTCCTTCTTATTAATTATATCTTTTTCCGTCTCAAACTTCCATAAACGAAAAACTCCGACCTGCTGGCCGGATGAGTACTCTTTTATTGTAGCGGAAAGATTTTATTCTGTCAATCCAATTCTTTTCGCCAAAGAGATAAACACTTATTATCAGCCGGCGATATTTGGTCAAATCCAATTCTTTGGTAAAATCCTTCAGCGGATTTCAAGGAATACAATTTGACAGCACGCGCG
>JANDWE010000077.1 GCA_024330325.1 Candidatus Nanosynbacter colneyensis
GAAAACTTTAAGAAAGTTTTGGAAGAAAAAGCTAATAAATAGTCTGTAGTTAAGAATAAAACACCCTGAGAAATCGGGGTGTTTTTATTTGACTACAATTAAGCTATAGCGATATAATGACAAAAAGTATAAAAGTCAGGAGACTATTATTTATGGACGACAACAACAATAAACCACAGCCTCAAACACCACCTCAGCCACAATTCCAGCAGGCTCCACAACAGCCGCAATTTCAGCAGGCTCCACAGCAGCCTCAGTCACAACAATTCCCACAACAACCAGTTATGGGAACTCCATACCAAATGCCACCAAAAAAGAAAATGAGCAAAGGCGCCATGTGGGGGATCATCGGCGGAATAATTGGACTAGTCGTAATTATCGTTGGTGTAGTCCTAGCTGTCTTGTTACTGGGCGGTCCAAGCAAGGCGGATTATAAAGCTGCTGGAGAAAAATTGAATAATGTGATTAAAGTATACAACGAGACTTCTATATCACTTTCATATGTTTCTACTTCAGAAACAAAGTCTTCGTTAGAATCTACTCGCAAGAAACTTGCTTCAACAAAGGAAGAGGTCAATAATCAATTAACTGAGATCGGCAAGATGAAAGCCGTCACTGGCGATAAAGAGGTTCGTGAAAAGTATGATGCTTTGAAAAATAAGCTAGGTAAGTTCAACGATGCCATAGATGCCTTTGATGAAGTTTACGGAAAGATACTTCCAGCAGTAGCTGATTTTTCTGACAGCAGCAACAGCTCTAATATATCTACCTTAGAAAGCGCAGTTAAGAAAGCTCGACAGGATCTTAAGGGTGCAGACATTAAGAATGAGCACAATAAGAAATTCGTCAAGGACTTTACTGCTCAATTGGAAAAACTTGAAGAAATGTTGCCAAAAGTTGCTGAAATGAAATCTGATTACAAAAAATACGACTCTAACTATATCAGTGATTTTTACGATACTCTTACTGCGATACAGAAGACTGCTCGCGAATGGTCTTCGGGACTACAAAAAATAGCAGAAGAGGGTGAAATTAAGAGTGAATTAAACGACCTAGGAATTATATTGGCAGACAAGGTAAATAAATAGTTCTGCTAAATATCAGAAGCGCCTCGTCTTTGCGGGGCGTTTTTTGATAGAATAAATATATGGATAAGCAGACTAAATTGGACGCGCTGGCGGAAGAAATTGTAAAAGAGAAGGTTTGCTCGGATTTGGCAGATCAGGCGACACAGCTTGTTATGGGCGATGGAAACCCTGATGCTGATATCGTTTTTATTGGCGAGGCGCCGGGGAAGAATGAAGATTTGCAGGGCAAGCCGTTCGTTGGTGCTGCGGGAAAATTCCTTGATGAAATGCTAAAGTCTGCCAATTTACAACGGTCAGATGTATATATTACCAATATTGTTAAGTATCGACCGCCGAATAATCGTGACCCATTGCCAGAGGAAAAGCGTCATTTTTGGCCATATTTACTCAGGCAATTAGAAATCATCCAGCCAAAGGCCATTCTGACTTTAGGGCGGCACAGTGGCGGCGGATTTATTCCGGGATTGCAGATCAGTAAAGAGCACGGTCGTCCACGTAAAGTGCGTCTGCACGAGCTTGAATTCGTAGTGATTCCGTTATATCATCCAGCCGCCGCGCTTTATAACGGCGGTATGCGTCAGACTTTAATTGACGATTTTATTCAGGCTGTGGAATTTGTGAAGAATAATAGCGGCGCTTAATTAGACTATTTTCTTGCAAAAGTTTCTCAGACGTAGTATAGTGGATAGTCGATATCTATTATATCTAAGTCGAGAAAGGATTTGTATGAGATTATCGGGAGCTGTTGAACAAGCGTGTTGCATTATGGCAATTCTGGCGGATCCGAAAAGGACGACGCCGGTAACTAATGATGCGCTGGCGGAAAAGATGCTGGTTTCGCCGACGTACCTGAAGAAAATTAGTCGGAAATTGGTAATAGCAAAGCTAATCACTTCAACTCAGGGAACTGGCGGCGGATTTATTTTAGCGAGAAAAATGAACGAAGTTACGTTGCATGATGTTGTCCTTGCAATTGAAGGAGAGTCGCCATTTTTTCAACCGCAGGGAATTGTTGAGAGAGTTTTTCAATCACGTCCTCGCCAGGTGGAAATT
>JANDWE010000143.1 GCA_024330325.1 Candidatus Nanosynbacter colneyensis
GGCTTTATCTCGTGGAATGAATCCGTCTCTTGAAGAACAACTTGAAAAAACTACCTCTGTTGCAAGCGCATTAAAATCCAACGCCAATGTCAGGCTGGCGATGACGCAACTTGTGATATAATAGTATAGATATGTTTGGATTACTCCTCATTCTAATTTTAATGATTTGGGCGATTTTTTATCATCCGTCAATCAAAGAAACTGGCGATTTGCCAACAAAGATTACTGAAAAGCTCGACCAATTATGGGGAATTGCTCAGGAATCAATTCGCGAAAATAAATATCTGCGAGCAGAAAAGGCATTATTGACAATTTTGCGAGTCGACGAGAAAAACGCCACGGCGTACAACCGTTTGGGGATTTTATACGCCAAGCAGCGCGCATATAAAGACGCCATCGAGTGTTTTGAGATTGCCCAGAGTCTGGAGCCGAGCGCTTCAAGTCTTCATAACGTCGGCTTAATTTACTATGAAACAGAGAATTACGAAAAGGCATCGCTAGCATTCGAGCAAGCGCTAGAAATGGAAAATGATTTAGCAGCACGCTACATCGCCTACGCTAAGGTTCAGGAAAAGATAGGAAATACGAAGAAGGTTATTAACGCCCTGGAGAAGGCTGTTGAATTAGAGCCGATTCCTCAGACGTTGAAGATTTTAGCGGAAGCGTATGATAATGCTGGACAGACCGAGCTGGCTGAAGAATTACGTAAAAAAACTACAAAAATGCTAACTCCGACGGCGTCACCAAAGAAAGCTGACGCACCACGTCCACGCCAACGGCGCAAAATACATCAACCGCGAAAAATAGTTATGTAAACTCTTGTCACAGAGAGAAAAAATTGATAAAATAAATTCAGTTGCCGCTTTAGCTCAGTTGGCTAGAGCAACGGTTTTGTAAACCACCGCCTTTATGGCGGTTCTTTTTTTATCTACATCACGAAAGTGGTGTTTTTTAATTTCCACGAGGTTGTCAAATGCGTATCTGATAGCCTCGTGCAGAATTAACAAACTGTACTATTACGATTACGTAAGCGACACCGTAAAAGAGCGTACGACGAAAATTATACAAGCGTGACAGATTGCTCAAGGTTCAGGCGTAACACGTGTAGAAGTTAGTATTTTAACAATTTGGTCTAGTGGGTAGCGTCGAGCGGTTTGATAGCCGCTAGCACATTTTATAATTCAGCTGGCGTTCGATGGGTTAAGTTTATTACAACTTTGTAGTTCTTGTTTATTTTCGAACGCTCAGCGCTGCTCACTACAGGTCTCCCACACCTGCGCTAAAAAGTGGGCAGTATAAAGCAAAAACCGCTCGAAAGAGCGGCTACAAAGCCATTATATCAAATGGCAGATTGAGAGTAAATATGAAAATTAACGTAAAGCAAATTAGAGCAAGTTATCGCTTTGATTTCTTTGATAACGAGTGGTATTGCAACCACGATAACCTAGAAGTAATTCAACCTTGCTGTTCAGGTAAAGAAGCTGAGTGGTGCGGTTGTCAGGGCGAACCTGAATTTTATTGTCCGAATCCTGACTGTGACGGAATTGAGGACGAAGTTGTAAACATCTGCGCTAGAGAGGAGTTAATACAATGTCTAGCCTAAAAGAAAATAAAAAACAAAACAAGGAGAACAAAATGAAAAAACTTAATATTGAAACTATAAAAACTATCATCATTACGATTTTAATTACAGGAATCGTCGCTTTTATTGGCGGTATGTACTACCAGAAACATCAGACTGAACAAGTCAAAGCTGAAGCGGCGACGATCGTTAAGAACGTGAAAGTTGAAGTGTCAAAACAGTAGCGACGGAGAAGCGGCAACCGTCGCCACCACAAACTGCCGCAAGGGTTGAAGCCTCGCCTGCACCTCAAAAAGCTGTGGAG
>JANDWE010000124.1 GCA_024330325.1 Candidatus Nanosynbacter colneyensis
GTGCTGTAGAGTTTGATTTTCGCGAATATAATAGACGTCTTTACTCATGACTGTTTCCGCACGATGAGATTTTGCTTTGCGATCAATCGTTAACAGATCTTGAATCCTCAACATTCCAACAACATGGTCAATGTCGCCGTCAATGACAGGAAATCTGCTATATCCCTTTTTATGAAGATCATCAAGCACTAGCGGCCCGAGAAGTTCATTCATAGGTACCGATTCAATCATGCTTCGCGGCGTCATAATTTCCTCGACCTTCATATCATTGAACTTCAGCCCGTTAGTAATAAGCTTTTTCTCAGAAAGTGAAATCGCTCCGCTGGATTGAGCCACCATTTCCAGCAATTCTTCTTTCGATTCAATCACCCGACTATCACCAACAACTGGCGACACCGAACGGATTAGCGACAAAATTACTTGATGTCGCTCAATTGTCGTTAAAATTAGTGGTTCGTATTTTTCATAAAGTTGCTGTGAGTATTTCTGCCACAAGCCAATTCGCGCGACGGCTCCGATTTCTAGAGCTATTATAATTGACAAAAAGAGTCCGGCCGCCCAGTTGAACAAATAAACACTAATAGCACTTAAAATTACCAAACACAAAGAAGCCACGGCGCGCTGCAGTGAAATAATATCTCGTAAAAATTCTCTTTGCCGCAAAAGAATTTTAGCCTTTTCATCACCCAAACTACTTCTCCGCCGCAGCTCAAATTGACTATGCGAAGACGTTTTTGGCTGAACTCCCAGCACTATCAGCAAAACCGCCAAAGTAACCAAATATCCAAAAATTAGCACAATCGTCATAGTTTTATTGTACCGCATTCCGTGCTATACTTACTAGAGTAAATGGAGGTAAAATGAATAAGAAAAGCTGGATAATTTTCGCAATTATTGTAGTGGCGATTGTTGGTGGAATGGTTTATATTTCTACACAAAATCGACTAAATATTAGCGATATCAATAACGATCAACTGAACACGGCTATCAGCGCGGAATCAAGAAATGGCAATATTGCGGATCATGAAATTGGTAGCAAAGACGCCAAAGTAACAATTATCGAATACGCCGACTATCAATGTCCTGGCTGTGGCACCGCTGCACCAAAAGCTGAAGCGCTAGCTAAAAAATACAAAGATCACGTTCGATTAATTTTCCGCAATTTCCCAATTGCTAGCTCACACCCTAACGCACGCGCTGCCGCTGCCGTGGCTGAAGCTGCTGGTTTACAGGGTAAATTCTGGGAAATGAATGAGCTTCTATACGCAAATCAGGACGCTTGGAAAAATGCCAACACTACAGAACGCGACAACATTTTCAAATCTTATGCTGAACAATTAAAGCTTAATATTGATCAATATAAAACCGATATCGCCAGTAACAGGGTTAAAAATAAAATCGACTTCGATATGGCTCTCGGCCGCAAACACGGCGTTGCCGCAACACCAACTTTCTACATAAATGGAAAAAACACCGAGATGGACAGCTCTGGCTCAATCGAATCATCAGTTAAGGAAGCCTTGAAAAAAGCCGGCGTTGAAGTAAAAGATTAACGTATTTTCACACAAACCAAAATCCCGCTCCGGTGCCTTGGAGCGGGATTTGTTTATAGTCGTCCCTATTCTATCGTTGGAGCGACTGCACTACTTTTTATTATTGTGCTATGTATGTTTGCCATTCGGCAGGCACCACATCCACCGCGATCTTTTTGCGCCTTGATGGCACAAATTTGATTGCTATTGGCATGTGTTTTGCACTCCTTATTATTATGTGCAGCCCCACGCGCTTCGACCTTTATCACTTAATATCAGCAATTTAATGCTTCGGCGCGAGACATGCTAACAATGTTACCAAACGTTTATTGGCACGTCAAGCAAAAACATTTTGAAAATACTTATTATATCTATATTAGAATAAGCGAAGTCGCTTAGCAACAAACATAACAAGTAAAATCAACAACACCGTAAAACTAGTAATAACTGGATACGCCCAAGGCTCTCCCTGAAATGGTAACGCGATATTCATTCCATACATCCCGTAAAAAACGTTCGGAATAGCCAGAAGAATTGTTATGGCGGTCAATGCCTTCATGCGTTGGTTCAGCGTATTATTAGCAACCGTCGAATAAGCGTTTTGGATACTGGAAATTGTGTGCGTGCTGGAACTGATTGCCACTAAAACTTGTCTGATATGTAGATCGACATCCTCCAAGGCTTCCAGATCTCTAGTCTTAAATAGATGACGACGATTTTCCATCAGTTGCGTTATAACACGAAATATACCTTCCAAACTGCTTCGATATTCATTTAGCGTATCTTCAATTGCGACAAATTTAATAAAATCCGAATTCTCAACTTCATGACGACTTAGTCGCCGACGAGCATCGCTAATTTGCTCCGTTAACAAATGCACGCGTTGTTCATATTGAGAAATAATATACGCCAAATTCGCAGCAAAAACTCCCGCTGGACGCTCGGTTGTGCTAAATAAATAATCGCTAACCTCCAGAGGTGAAAATTTAACATGAGGCGATATTGTAATATAATGACCGCCGCTAATTGCAATTAAAAACGGTGCCGTTTTACCAGAATCAGTTTGACCGAACGGCATGCGCGTAAAAATATATTCAACGCCATCAGAAAACTCTGCTCGAGGCAACTCATGAATATCTAGTACGTCACGGACAATATTAGCAGACAGAGACAAAGCCTTTGAAACTCGAGTAGCATCAAGACTCCCAGTCAAATTAATCCAACCGTTTTTATGCATTCGTTGAGCTTGCGTCAACTTTTCAGTCAACGATCTACGCTCAAAGTAGCCCACCATCATAAGAAAATTATAATATACACAAGCGATATTAGCAATCTGTCGAATTGCAATTAAACTTATCGGCGGCGCAGGAAATAATAGCCCACAACGAATGCCAGCACTACACTAACTGCGGTAATTCCCCAAAACATCAATGGATTATCAGCACCTGGAACTGGCACGTTCATACCATACAAACCAGCGATCATCGTCGGAATAGTCAAAGCTACGGTGATTACGGTTAGCAGGCGAATCGTCTCATTAAGGCGCGTATCCATCACCGCCCTATAGCTGTCGCGCACATTAGTAATCGTCCTCAACAAACTTTTACAACGCGCAATCACCTGCTCCAAATCAATCGAAATATCCTCAACGTCTTCCTTATCGTCAGCCTTCAATCGCAATTTCTGAGTCGCCAAAAGTCTCTCAATTGCCCAGTTCATCGGAATTAGCGCGTCAAGATAATCATTCAATTTGCGCTCATACTCCGCCAGAGTGGCAATATCATTAACCCTCAGCGTATGAATACTATCTGTAGCCGCTCGCATTTGGCGATTAATCGTTGCCACGCGCCGCTGATATTGCGTTGAAATTGCCTCAACCATCGCCACCAAAAGCTCAACTTGTCGATCCGTCCTAATTCGCACTTTATCAATAAATGGCTGCCACAATCGCCCCAAACTATCTCTGGACAACGTCACGATATGATCTTTATTAATGCAGAATAAAATCGGCGTGGTAAAATCGTTAAAATCGTCGTCAGTGTCTGGCAATCGCGCAATCAAATAAGTCCACTCATCGTCAAACTCAATACGCGGCACCTCGTGCGGGTCAAGTGCGTCACTTATCAAATCCTCGTCCAAGCCCAGCGTCAACAATTGCGAAACCTCTTCGTCGCTCGGTCTTTCGCAACGCACCCACGAACCAGACCGCAAATTTTCTTGCGGACTAATTATTGAATCACTATTTGTCGAACGAAGATATTGCAACATAATTTCATATTATAAAATAAAACATACATAAACACAAGAAGCTCCTGTGTTATTTACAGGAACTTCTTGATTTTGATTACGATTTGACTATCGTGCCTGCCGAGCCGCTAATAGCTTCAGCGGTTTTATCCAGCGAAGTAATAATCGCCGTACGCCCCGACTTTCCATCCAGAAACGACAAGGCAGCCTGAGTTTTTGGCAACATCGAACCTGCCGCAAATTGCCCATCGTCAATATGTTTCTGGAGTTCTTCTATTGAAACTTCCCCGAGAGATTGTTCATCTGGTTTGCCAAAATTAATTTTAGCAGCATCAACCGAAGTCAAAATCAGCAAAGTATCGGCGTCCAAAAGATCTGCCAATTTTGCCGCGCCGAAGTCCTTATCAATAACCGCAGCGACGCCTTTTAATTGACCAGTTTCGTCTTGTAAAACAGGAATGCCACCGCCGCCAGTTGAAACGACCGTCACGCCAGCATGAACCAGCGCCTTAATCACATCAGCCTCGACAATTGTCTGAGGTTTTGGCGATGGAACGACACGTCGCCAGCCACGACCAGCGTCTTCTTTTACCGTGTAGCCGCGTTCGCTAGCGACGGTTTTTGCCTCGTCTTCCGAATAGAACGGACCAATTGGCTTGGTTGGGTTTTGGAATGCTGGATCGCTCAAGCTAACAATTGTTTGGGTTATAACGCTAACAGCGCGATTGTTCATCTGATTAACCATAAAGGCGTCATGAAAAGCCTGTTGCAGCCAAAAGCCAATCAGCCCCTGGCTCATAGCGCCAGAATCTTCCAGTGGCAAGCTTGGCACATCTAGCGTGTTAATCGCCTCTTCGTGCAACACAATGTTGCCAACCTGAGGACCATTACCATGAACGATTGCTACGTTATGACCAGCCCGGATTAACGGTAAAAGTTGACGAACCGTTTCATCGGCTACTCGTTGCTGTTGCTCAGACGCGGCTTCGCCCTGCCGTTGCAGGGCGTTACCACCGAGCGCTACTACAATAG
>JANDWE010000012.1 GCA_024330325.1 Candidatus Nanosynbacter colneyensis
GATAAGCAGGGTGGCGACGAAGCTAAGTTTAAGGAAATTAATGAGGCTTATGAAGTTCTGAAAGACAAACAGAAGCGACAGCGTTATGATCAATTTGGTCATGCTGGCGTTGGTGGCGCGTCTGGTGGCGGTTTTTCTGGCAATCCGTTTGAAGGATTTGGTGGATTCGGCGGTCAAAATGTTCACTTTGATTTTGGTGACGGTGGACTAGGTGATATTTTTAGCCAATTCTTCGGTGGCGCAACTGGTGGCACTGGAAATGGTCGTTCGCGTGGGCGTGATGTTGAAACTAGTGTAACACTAAGTTTTGAGGACGCGGTATTTGGTGTAGAAAAGAAAATTAGTTTAATGCTGGATGTTGAATGTGAGCATTGCCATGGAGATGGCACCGAGCCTGGATTTGGAATGAAAACGTGCCCAACTTGTAAGGGTGCGGGTCAACAAACTCGAACGATGAATTCGCTATTTGGACAAATTCAGCAGGCGGTTGTTTGTGAAACTTGTCACGGTAAGGGAAAAGTTCCTGAAAAAGAATGTTCAGTTTGTCGAGGAAAAGGCACGACCCGCCAAAATCAGGATATCACTATTAAAATTCCGGCAGGGATTGATGATGGCGCGACAATTCGTCTACGCGATCGTGGCGAAGCAGTTGCTGGTGGCAGTAGAGGTGATTTGTATGTCCACATTCGTGTTAAGGCGCATAAAAAATTCACTCGTGAGGGTAATATTATTCTTAGCGAAGAACATATTTCTATGGTTGATGCGGCACTGGGAACGGAGATTGACGTAGAGACTGTGGATGGCGTAATAACGATGAAAATCCCAGCAGGCACTCAGAGCGGTACCGACTTCAAGTTGTCAGGTCATGGCGTGCCGCACTTACATAGTGAATCTCGTGGTCCGCATATTGTGGGTGTTATTGTTGATACGCCAACCAAATTGACCAAAAAGCAGAAGGAGCTTTTGGAGCAATTTAAGGGCGCAAAAAAACGAGGACTGTTTTCCTAGTATATTTGTCGAGAAAAAATCCTGTGCTATACTGAAGCTAACATAAGAGGGATTGAAGGCATGGGATTAATTTTTCTGATAATAGTTATTATTGTAGTAATTAAGCTAATAAAATTATTACAGAGAGGTAATAGCCAGCCGTCTAATTATTCCGAAGATTATCGTCAGGGATATTGGGATGGCGTGCGTGATGCACAAAATGGATGCGCAAAAATTGAGGACAACAACGGTCAAATAAGACTTGTTACTGAGAATCAAAATGCGGCTTCGCGGCTTGCGAATATGCCGTTGAATATCAGTAAAAATGAGAATCTCGATAATATAATTCCTACTAGTATTTCCACATCTGAAGAGAGAGTAAATACGGTTGCTGTGCCTGTTGAG
Organism: Candidatus Nanosynbacter colneyensis; assembly: GCA_024330325.1. Classification (GTDB taxonomy): domain Bacteria; phylum Patescibacteriota; class Saccharimonadia; order Saccharimonadales; family Saccharimonadaceae; genus Nanosynbacter. The sequence continues at coordinate 1,393 of JANDWE010000012.1, forward strand.
AATAATATTGAACGGACATCACATATTGATGACAAGGAAAAGGAGAGGGGCCGTAAGACTACAATTAATATAGCGCTATATACGGCATCGCTACTTCTGACTGCGGGAATATTGCTTCTGGCTCAGGCAATTAATCTATCTATCCAACTTAGGTT
>JANDWE010000136.1 GCA_024330325.1 Candidatus Nanosynbacter colneyensis
GCATTGAATACACGGACCAAGCTCGGTTCGTTGAAGGCGCGGAAGAAATGATTTTGGAAACCTTAAATTGGCTAGGTCTAAATTGGGACGAAGGACCAACTCTCAACAATCCAAAAGAAGAGTCTGGCAATTTTGGTCCATATCACCAAACGGATCGCCGCGACATTTACATAAAATGGGCGAAGAAATGATTAGCGAAGGACTAGCTTACGCAGACCCATACACACCCGAAGAGGTGCAAGTTTTCCGCGACAAAGCTAAGGCTGAAAAGCGAGCATTTTTATATCGCGACCATCGTCCAGAAAATCCGCCAGAGTGGCAACTTGGAATGCCGCTGCGTTTCAAAGTTCCGGAAATTAAGCGATATTCTTGGAAGGACGCCGTTATGGGCGAGTTGTCGGCTGGCCCAGAAGCTTTAGATGATTTCATTTTGATCAAAGCGGATGGTCTGCCAACCTACAATTTTGCGCACATTATTGACGATTTTGAGATGCAAGTTACGCACGTGATTCGCGGCTCGGAATATATTGCCAGCACGCCTAAATATCTGTCGCTTTACGAAGCTCTTAAAATTACACCACCAATTCTGGCACACGTACCACACATTATGGCGCCATCGGGAAATAAAAAACTTGGCAAACGTGACGGTGCTAAAAGCGTAACTGAGTATCGATCAGAGGGAATTTTGCCAGAAGCGATGCTTAATTTCTTAGCACAACTTGGCTGGAATGACGGCACGGAACAGGAAATTTTCAGCAAAGCCGAACTGATTGAAAAGTTCTCACTTGATCGCGTTCAAAAATCTGGCGCGCGCTTTGACGAACAGCGACTCATTTGGCTGAATGGTCAATGGATTCGCTCGCTTAGTTTGGATGATCTTTATTCTCGCTGCCAACCGTTCTGGGGCGAAGAAGCCAAAAACGCCGACGAATCTTATAAAAAGCGCGTTCTGGAATTAGCGCAAGATCGCTTAAAGACACTGCAAGATTTGCCAAAATTAACAAGTTATTTCTTTGTCGAGCCTGAAATTGACACGGAATTGATTGATGAGAATAAGCAACTTCGCAAATTAACCGACGACGAACGACGAGATTTATTGTCAATTGCTCGCCAAGAATTCGAGAAAATCACAGATTGGACGCCAGAAACAATTCAGAATTGCCTTATTTAATTACTGGAAACGACGGGGCAGAAGCCGGGAATTTTGTTTAGTCTGGTGAGAATTGTGACGACGTGGGCGCCGTTTAGTCCGCAACTTAACGACACGCTGGCGCTAATTGGCAAGAAAAAAACTCTGCAAAGAATCGATAATTATCTACAAAAATAGTTTATTCGTGCGCCGAAAATGCTATACTAAGCATAAGCATGAATGTTGAAAAAATAGATAAATCAGGACAAAAAAAGAACGCTCGCTGGGAGTCGTTCAAAGAATGGGTAAAAAAGCATATTCTGGCAATTGTGCTCGTGGTAAGCGCGATGGTTATTGCTGGAGTTTTCATAATTGCAATTCACTCCATAAAATACGAGCAGACCGCTAGCGTGGAGCTGAAATTGCCAGCCAAAAAACCTGCGCCGAAGAAGTTTTATTCGCCATTGACTGGAATGGAAATCGCGAACGAAGCCGCCGCAAAGTTGCCTGTAACTGGCGTGATGATTGAGAACAGTCCAGCCGCCAGACCGCAGTCAGGACTGAAGAAAGCTGGCGTGGTTTATGAAGCCGTAGCGGAGGGCGGAATTACTAGGTTTTTGGCTCTATATCAAGGAGAGAAACCTGCGTTGATCGGTCCAGTGCGAAGCTTAAGATTGTACTATTTGAGCTGGGCGGCGCCATATCAAGCATCAATCGCGCACGTCGGCGGAAGTCCCAACGCTTTATCTCAAGTCAGAAACGGCAATTATCGCGACATCGACCAGTTCTTCAACGACGGATCATATTGGCGATCTCGCGACCGCTACGCGCCGCACAACGTCTATACTTCAGGGGAGAAGCTTGACCAATTGAACAGCGCAAAAGGCTATAACAATTCCGGATTCACCAGCTTCGCGCGAGCAGACGGCAAGCCCGTCGAATCACCAAACGCCACATCTGTAAACATAAATCTCAGTGGACCACTCTACAACACCTCATATGCTTATGACAAAGCGTCGAATTCTTACCTCAGGAGCATGGATGGCGCGCCACACGCTGACAGGGAAGATGGGCAAATTGCTCCAAACACTGTCGTAGCTATGGAAGTGAGCGTTGAAGCTCGGGCTCAAAATTACGATGGCTACGAAGATGTCAAAACGACAGGATCTGGCAAAGCTTACATTTTCCAAAACGGCACAGTCGCCACCGCCACTTGGTCAAAAGCGGACATAAATTCGCCGCTTAAATTGACAGACGAATCCGGAAAAGACATCGCCTTAAATCGCGGACAAACATGGATTGCAGCCTTCACGCCAGGAAGGGGAAGTGTTTCATGGCAATAGATCCGGCATCTAAAACCCTACGCGAGTACAAACAATATTATTACCGAAAAGTCATATTAGTCCTATTATCAGCGAGCGCCTGCATCATATTAGGGCTGGGAATCGCACTCCACTTCACGGCAATTTCCGTGTTCCAGCTAAATTTTTGGATTATCATTTTAATTACCGCTATCTTGCAAATCCTATTTTCAATTTCTATCGTTAAAATCATCGCTGCGCCGCTTAATAAAATTCTGGCAGCACTTTCTCATAAAATTGGCGAACCGACAACCGACACTCCGCCAAATCCTAACGATAAACGCTACGAAAAAACTGGATTTAAGACGGCGCTTCAGGCAATTTATGGCGATTATCAGCCAGAGCAAAAACCAGCTAGTGACAACGACAAGCCAAAAATCCCGCTCACTCAGGCCCTAAATCAAGCCAGCACTGGCGTCGTGATTCTTAATTCTAATCAGAAAATTATCTTCGCCAATTCCGCCGCCCCGATTTCCAGGAACGCAAAAGGCGAGGATTTTCTGGCGCTTGATTTTATAAATGAACCAAGCATTTCCGATTGGCTTCACGAAATCTCCAATGAGAAAATTAAAGCCGAACGTCGCTGGCAACGCATTAGCACCAACCCCGACATCATCCAAAAAACGCGAATATTCGACATTGTGGCTTCATTTGAGAAAGGCGCCGCCGCCGAAACTGTCATTTTTCTCATCGACAAGTCTAAAGGGTATTTGCCAGAAGAAGAGGACCTTAATTTCATCTCATTTGCTGCTCACGAACTCCGCGGACCGATTACAGTTATTCGTGGCTATCTGGACATTATCAACGAAGAGTTCGCTGGACGCTTGCAGGGCGATGAAAGGCAACTTCTTGATAGGTTGGTTGTTTCGTCCAACCGCTTATCTAGCTACATTGACAACATTCTTAACGTTGCCAGATATGATAGACACCACTTGAAGGTTTATCTGCTGGAAGACACTGTCGCTAATATTTACGCCTCGATTGCTGACGATATGCAACTTCGCGCCTCGACTCAACACAGAATGCTTAACGTCAATATTCCAGACGACCTCCCAACCGTAGCCGCTGACCACGGAAGCATCGGGGAAGTGATTGGTAATCTAATTGACAATGCCATCAAATACAGTTTTGAGGGCGGGTCCGTAACCGTTTCCGCGGAGAAAAAAGGCGACTTCGTGGAAGTGTCCGTCGCCGACAATGGAATTGGTATGCCGGCGAATGTCGTGGACAATTTGTTCCACAAGTTCTATCGATCACACAGATCACGCGAGGCCGTGGCTGGGACGGGAATTGGGCTTTACATTTGCAAAGCTTTTGTCGAATCTCACGGCGGCTCGATAATCGCTCGATCCCGCGAAAACGAAGGCTCAGTCTTCTCGTTCACTTTGCCAATTTATGCTACAGTTAAAGACAAATTGTTAGAAGACGGGCAGCTGAATAATCAATTGATACGAAAGGGCGGCGGCTGGATAAAAAATCACGCTATGTATAAGGGCTAGGAGGAATTATGATAAAGACAATTTTATGCGTGGAAGATGACCGATTTATTGGCGAAATGTACGTCAGAAGCTTGCAAAAAGCGGGATATGACGTGACATGGGTAGTTGATGGAAATGACGGGCTAGTGGCGGCGCGCAACCAGAACTTTGACTTGATAATCTTAGATTTGATGCTACCAGAGCAACGCGGCGACCAGATTTTAGACGCGCTGAGAAACAACAATGTCGATTTGGTTCCGAATAGTAAGATTTTAATTATGACCAATTTTGAGCAGGACGAGGCTTCGCGTAAATCCGTTATGAGTCGCGTTGACGGATATCTGATTAAAGCCGACATTACGCCGCGGAATTTGATAGATGTCGTCAAGCAGATGAGTAGCGATAATCTTTAATTCTACGCATAGTCAGCTTAATTATATATTTTTCCAGTACTTCGGAAATATAGATATAAACTGATCCAGTTTTTCTATAACAAGCGGCAAAGCCTCTTCAGATTCTTTATCATCGGCAGGATCTTTATCTATACGATAACGTACAAGCTTCATGCAAGCATCGTCCCTGTTATGCCATATCAATTCACCAACTTCAGACTCGATTTTATCTTTATGTTTGTAGATATTATCAAAAATTAGCCTATTTTGCGCGTCCGAATCCTTACCTCCGTGAATATATAAC
>JANDWE010000064.1 GCA_024330325.1 Candidatus Nanosynbacter colneyensis
ATTATTTTTGCGCTAATTATCGTACAAATAACCGCTTTTATCGTCAGCTTTTTTAAGGAAGATTCCATCATTAATCCAGAGTTCGAAAAACTTTGCCACCCTCATAGTCACGATTCAAAATTATCAAACATATTCAGCTCATCACGCAATGAATTCTGGCAATTATTTACTATGCTAGCCTTAGGCGCTAGCATCGCAGCTGCCACACAAATCTTCGTTCCGCGATTCATCATAAATGCCGTCGGCGGCGACATTTTCTTATCAGTCATATCCATGATCACGCTAAGTTTCATCATTTCGATATGTTCCAGCATCGACGCATTCTTCGCACTGGCTTACGTGCGAAATTTCACAACAGGCTCAATTTTATCTTTCTTGCTATTCGGACCTATGATAGACATTAAAATGATTACACTATTAAAAACAACTTTTCGCTGGAAATTTATTGCAACAATTACCTTAACTGTATTTGTCTTATCGCTAATTGTCGGGCTGGGGGTTAACTTATATGTACGCTAATCTTACCAAATCAATTGGCGGAATTGTCATTTGTGCATATATTTTGTTATTAGCTTGGCGCGACCAACTCGGCTTTTACGTTCATCCACGCTATCACACATTCGCGGTTATAATTAGCGTAATCGGCGTTATACTTTTGCTTATTGATATAATGTTGCAATTGAAAAATAAACCCGCAAAAGACAAATCTAGAATTAGCTTGAAAAAAATTACCCCGATATCTTATTTTGCAATAATTATATTATCAGTCGGATACATATTACCACCAAAGCCACTCTCTCCAAGCAGTCTCGCACAAAAAGAAAGCCCTGCGATTATTGAGCCCGAAAGTCGTTGCGAAACACCTCAGCCGAAAGAGAACTCTTCTACAATCTCAATAAACCGCTGGAAAACCGCTATAAATTCTTGCAAAGAAGCCGCTTATTTTAACGGCAAAGATATCACCGTTACTGGCTTCGTTTCAAATGATCTGTTAAAAAACTATGGCTATAATTACTTCAATATTGCTAGATACGTTATAAGTTGCTGCACTGTTGACAGCGTGCCTATGAAAATCCTGGTCGAGAAAAACTTTTCGACAGACTACCCAGATGGAACATGGCTAATCGTCAAGGGTAAATTGTCGCAAAAAATCGTTAATAGTCAAGCTGAATACGTCATAACAAACGTGCACATCACAAAAATCAATCAACCCAAATATCCTTATGAATTACTCGGTCTGTAAGTCTATTGCACACTTGTTGCAATAAGTTATAAACTATTGATAGTACTATGCTAAATGAAATATTCGAACGCCACAATCTTCGCCTGACAAAACCACGCCAGCAAGTATTTGATATCCTACAAAATTCAGATATGCCTCTTACGGTCGGCGATATTGCGAAAAACTGCAAAAACATTAACCGTGCCAGCATTTACCGCACGCTACTAATGTTCGATAATCTGAATATTATAAACACCATAACTATTGGCTGGAAGAATTATTACGAGTTAGCGGAACCGTTTATACCGCATCATCACCATCTATACTGCATCAATTGCCAAAATGCCGAACCCATACAATCGCAAGAACTCGAAAAACTCATAGATCTCATTAGTAAAAAACATAATTTCATAGTCACAAAACACCACTTTGAGCTGGAAGGCATTTGCGAAAAGTGCCGACATATTATAGAAAATAAATAATTTTTCCTAACAAAAAAGCACCAGGTAAGGGTGGGCATCACC
>JANDWE010000152.1 GCA_024330325.1 Candidatus Nanosynbacter colneyensis
ATTTCTCCTTTAGTTAAATTTATTTCCTATGCAGACAGTTTGTATAATGTTACATCACTACCTCCATAATTAACGACTTTACCGTTTTTCTTAATCCAATTTGTGATTTCGCTATTTCCACCGTTTGGACCACTACCATGACCGCGTGAGCTAGCGGCGTAATATTTCAATTTGCCATCCGCCTCCAACTGATTATATTGTTCAAGCGTGAGTGGCGTATCGCTACCGTTAAAGCCGCCAATTGCCATAACTGGCTGACCGCTGGTTAGCTGAATTGCCGCAGATTCATTCGCGCTATCCACCGCCACCAACCAAGTCGCACCATTTTGGTTTTGTAAAAGATACTGAACCAACGCACTATCTGCCTGAGATTTTTCATTATTGCTCCCCTGCATCGCTGTTGAGCTCGGACCAGCCGTCGGAATGCTGCCCGTATGCGTAACGTTGACGGTCGACAGCGTGTAGACAACTGAAGCGGTCATACACGCAGCCACAGAGGTGATAATTGCCAAGTTCTGAAGCCAACGTTTCGGCATATACAGATTAGCCAATAGCCCAATCATACCGATAGCCCCCAGAATACCAACAGTCCACATTAGCCAAGTCATCGTACCAGCGTATCTAAGAATAATTATCGCAATCACCGCCGTTATGCCAACCAACATCGGCAAAATCCAAGCATACGACTTTCGCCTGACGTACGCGCCCCACAGAAACGGCACGCCGATTCCAACCAGAGCCGCCACAGCCGGTGCCATAACCACCACGTAGTACGGATGAATCGTCCGCGATTAGTCCGCGGAGCCTTGCGTAAAATCCATAAGAGCAGTCCGCCACTTGCCAATGCTAAGACTAGCAACCATGCGATGTTCGGCCCAAAATCATTATTGAATATCCTAAATACTCCCGTTTGCCCGCCAAATCCAGCGCCTCCAGGACCATGACCGCCACCAGGAGCACCGCCGCCCATTCCGCCAGGGCTTGCTATTGCCATACTAGTACTGCTCGGAGGAGTTCCGCCACCTTCGCCGCCGCGGTTTCCTAATAGTCGACCAAAACCGTTATAGCCAAAAATCAAACTCCAAATACTATTGTCATTCGTACTACCAACCCACGGTCGATTGCCAGACGGCGTCAGCCAAACAAGCACGCTCCACCACAAAGTCGACACCGTTGTAATTACGCCCGCAAACATCAAATGTAGAAATCGCGTAACAATTGGCGGCTTGGCGAATGCCAGATAGACAATTACCATCGCAGGTAAAACCATCAAGCCTTGGAGCATTTTCGTGTTAAATGCTAGTCCCGTAAATAGTCCCGCCAAACCAAGCCATAAAAGCGGTTGCCTACCCTCTAATGACCTGAGAAATGTGTAACCGCTGGCGGTGAGCATAAATGTCAAAATGGCATCTGGATTATTAAATCCGAACATCAACGCTGCAACAGGAGTTAACATTAATGTGACTGCGGAAATTATCGCACTAGTGAAGCCGAATTGTCGTTTCACTGCCGAATATAACAACCAGACCGAACCGACGCCCGCTAATACGCTTGGTAGTAACATTGAAAAGCTGGAAAATCCAAACAGTCGAGCGCTAAGTCCCATTATCATCGTCGCCAGCGAAGGCTTGTCGATTGAAACATAATTCGCCGCGTCCAAACTACCAAACAGCCACGCCGTCCAGTTTTGACTTGCTGCCTGAACCGCCGCCGCGTAATAACTGTTCGCCATGCCATTATGCATCGCGCCAAACAAATACAACGCGCCCGCCGCAATCAACAGCATCGGAAGAGCCATTTTCTCAATCCACGAACGATTGTCCAATTCCTTATTAACTCGATGCAGTCCTTTTAGATCATCGACCGCAGTTTTCACAATCTTCACGCGACTATCAGTATCTTCAATCCAAGTAACGGGTTGCTCGTGAATCGGCACGCCCGCGCGCTCCGTTTTAATCAAAAGCTCGGTGTCGAAGAACCACTCATTGTCCTTAATTTTTGGCAAAAATCTCTTCGCCACATCGCGACGAATTGCTTTAAATCCACACTGCGCATCGCTAAATTTGGTGCGCGACGTCAATTTGATAATCTTGTTATAACACCGTGAAATAAACTCCCGCTTAAAACCGCGGCTGGTCTTTGATTTTTTCATCAATCGAGAACCAATAGCCATGCCAGCTTCGCCCGCCACAAGCGGCTGAATCATCGGTAGAAAATCATCCAAGCTAGTGGATAAATCGACATCCATATACGCCAAAATATCCGCCTGACTGCTTTGCCAGACTTGCTTTAATGCTCGCCCGCGACCGCGTTTAGCCAGCCTTACAACACGAACTGATTGATGATTTTGCGCCAAGTTTTTCGCTATTTTTAAAGTGTTATCTTGACTGCCATTATCCGCGATCGTTATCTGATAGCGATATGGCAAATTTTCCATCATATATTCGTCAAGTGTTTCAATGCTGCTTTGAAGAGTTTTTTCCTCGTTCAGCACCGGCACGACTATGTCGACAAATGGATTAACTATCGCCCGAAACGGCGATGGGCTAGAATCGGACGTAATAAGTCGCGACCTAGCTAATGGTTGGGGTGTGGTTATTGCTCTCATGCAAACCACTATAAACAAGCATTCTGTAAAAATGCTTTAAAGGTCAACCAAACTATTTCAAGTCAACACTAAACGGCGTAAAGTTAGTCTTATCGTCATAAGCATCAACTTTTTCGACCTGTTTCATCTTATCTATTACGCGATATGTGATAGGCAAGAAAACAATCTCCACTACAGTCTTAAATACCCAGCCAATCAGAATATACGTCAGCATATTCATTCCCTGAAGTATTCCACCGAACGCAACAAAGGCGAATACTACAGTATCACATAATTCACCAACGACTGTCGATCCAATTAATCGTAGCCATAGTTTTTTGCCCTTAGTTTTAACTTTTAATTTCGCCAATACAAACGAATTTAAAAATGATCCAGTCAAAAATGCGGCTAAGCTAGCTGCGACAATCCTCGGGAAGAATCCTAAAACCGCTTCATATGCAGCCTGATCCGCATACTCCGGCGCCGGTGGCATATAACGCACGATCGTAAAGCACAGCACTGCCAAAAGCATAACGCCTAGCCCCACCCAAATCGCTCGTCGAGCATATTTATAGCCATAAATCTCAGTTAAAACATCGCCAAGAATATAAGATATTGGGAATAAAATAGCTCCGCCATCTGTAATAATCGGACCAAAAGCAATTAATTTAGTCCCTGCTAAATTAGAGATTAATAATATAGCAGCAAATACAGCTAAAATAATGTCGTAATATTTGAAAGTTTTTCCCATAAAATATATCCGTTAAATAACCTACATAAAACTGCCCTATTAAGGACAGCTTCATAGAAAACTAATTTGGCTCCGGCAGCTGGGCTCGAACCAGCGACCTATTGGTTAACAGCCAACCGCTCTACCACTGAGCTATGCCGGAATATGTGTTGTATTATAGCGAGTTTTTGAATAGTTGTAAAGTTACTGACGGACAATTTCCAATGCTTTTTTTAAAATCTCCACTTCCGAACGTGATTTTTCGTTATCTTCAGCTTCTCTCTTCTTAATTTCTTTCGCTAAATTCTGCCACCAAACTTCTTTTTTCTCACTACTCAGCGTCAAAGACCTAACTTCGCCGTCCTGCTTCTCCAAAAATCCCGCAGCCACCAAATTATCAACGTGTTTTGCTACCGTCGACACCGATTTATAGCCCAAAGCACGCATAATTTCTCGAAGCGTCGGACTATAGCCATTGCCCTTTATAAACCCATCGATAAAATCCAACATTATTTTTTGCTTTTTCGTCAGTTTCATATCTAAAGTATACACCATACGCTATACTTAAAATATGGCAAAAAAATACATTAACGACATTCGATTCTGGCTATTGGCTATTGTTATTTTTGGCGGCGGCTTTGCTTTACATCCCAGTGTCGGATTATCAATTCTGGATTTTTCATCTTTGCGCATAGGATTATATCAAATCGTTGCCATAAGCCTACTATTATTTTCCTTGCTACTACTACTTAAAAAACGCCAAGAATTACTGAAAAACCGATGGCTAATAGGCGGATTTTTGGCAATTTTTATCGCCATTGCCGTCGGAATATTTTTCGCAGAAGCACGCCTGCGCACCGCGTTATATTCGTTATCGCTATTATTCTTACTCGCCGTCGGATTATCCGCTGGCTTAATTTACGGGGAATTATCAAAATCAGAAAAACGCAAGCTCATCAGCGTTGGACTATGGAGCGGGCTGGTTTTTGGGATTTCAGCAATCATTCAGCTCATCGTCGCTACTTTTGAACCAACAGGATTTGGTACGCTTTGCGCTGGTTGTAAGGCCGACGTTTTTGGGTTTCCACGAATTAATTTATTCGCCGCCGAACCTCAGTTCTTCGCCAATTCTCTACTTCCAGCATTTTTCCTTGCACTCTTTCAATCAAAATCTCGCTTAGCCAAATTTAGCCTATTTTTCACAACTCTCGCCATATCTTTAACATTTTCCCGTGGCGGATTTTTAGCAATTTTTATCGCCATAATAGCCTTATTTATAATCGCTTCTATAAAACGAATCGACGCATCTTTTGTGCATAAAAAACTTCCAATCATCTTCACTGGATTACTATTTGGATTCGTCTTATTGTTCTCATCAGCCAACATTAGATATGCCAACACGCCTTTCATTGCGCACAATACCTTCGTCAGTATGGTCGATCAATTATCTCTCGGTAAAATTAAGATTCCACAAAAATCCATCGTCAAAAATCCGTCACCAAAACCCGCCGAAAACGTTCCGTCAAGCAACAATTCTTTCCAGCCCGCTGGTTTTGTTGAAGCTTCCGCCAACGACAGACTCAGCGCTAGTGACTTAGCTATAAAATCTTGGCTGTCATCGCCACGAACATTCTTCTTCGGCGTCGGACTCGGCAATCTCGGTAATTTCATCCAAAAACACCTTCATATAAACGTCCCAGCAGACCAAACGGTATACGTTTTTTACATATTATTACTCAGCGGAATGGGAACCATCGGGTTATTCGCCCTTCTAATTGCTCCGTTAATAATCATATTTTTCGCCATAAAAAATATCCGTAAAATTAAAGCTCAATTTATCTTGTCGCTGACCATCGCGATATTCGTGCATTTCTGGTTTTTTGGCAGTTTCATAAATACGATTCATTGTTTTGCTATAATCGGCATATTTTTGTATAATTACCCCAGAGATTATGCGGAAAAAGTCTGATTTTTACTTCAAAATTGCTCTGGTCGTTCTTGATATCTTAGCTTTGTTAAGTGCATTTACTATTGCCTATATTTTGCGAATTTCCCTGGATCCTAGACCATTCCATATCAGCATCAATGCCATGGATTTTATCACTTCTATCTTTATGACGTTGCCGTTGTGGATTGTGATGTTCTATTTCTTTGGTTTATACGACCGAGAGATTTACACACACCCATTGCGAAACTTTGGACGAATACTTTTAGCGTCAATAACTGGAATTATGATTATGATTTCCGTGACGTTCTTTACCAACACTCCATTATTCCCAGCCAAACTCGTCGCTGGTTATGCCACCGGAATTGGTTTTATTTTACTAATGATTTTCCGCAGTGCCGCCAATATTGTTCGTCTGAAACTATTAAAACGCGGCTTGGGAGCTCGCCGTGTTATATTAATTGGCAATTGTGACTTAACTCACGTTCTGGCTGATTTTATAGAAACTAATCCGCTGACCGGCTTTAAGATTAGCGGAATTGTTGCGCAATCCCAGTTCATTCCTATTGAATTAAAAAAGCTTCGACGCTCATCATTAGAATCGGCGCTCACCAGAGATAAAATTGACGTCATCATCCAAACCGATTCAAAAAACGTTAGCGAACATTATCAAATTGCCCAGAAACATTATCTGGATTTCTATCAAGCGCCGGAATTCGACGGAATTATGACCACCAAACACACTATTGATATCATCGACTCCGTGCCGCTAATTCACACTCATCCGACGCCGTTAATGGGCTATGGGCGAATTGTTAAACGGATTATGGACGTTGTGGGCGGGACAATTGGGATTATCATCGCCTCGCCAATTATGCTTTTGGTGGCAATTGCCGTAAAAATCAGCGACCCTGCGGGACCAATTTTAATGCACGGCAAACAGCAGAAACGCCTCACTCGCTACAATCGACCGTTTAAGGTCTACAAATTCCGCTCGCATTACGCAAAGTTTGATGGCAAAACCGACGAAGAAGTGTTTCGAATGGTTGGCAAGCCTGAGCTAATTGAAGAATACCGTAAAAACGGCGACAAGCTTGATCATGATTTTCGTGTGACGCCAGTTGGTCGATTTATTCGTCGCTTCAGTCTTGATGAATTGCCACAATTATTCAACGTCGTAAAGGGCGACATCAGCCTAGTCGGACCGCGAGCGCTAGTGCCACACGAATTAAGCGCCTACGACAAAAAACACGTTTTATTGGCAGTCAAGTCTGGGTTAACTGGACTTGCAGTAGTATCTGGCCGACGCAGCATCAGCTTTGAAGAACGGCGACGAATTGACTTATATTATGTTCAAAACTGGAGTCTCTGGCTGGACATTACAATTTTATTAAAAACCTGCTTGGTTATTTTCCAGAAAGATAATTAATGAGTAAGCCAAAAATTGCCATAGTTCACGACTGGATTTACGGCGGCGGAGCCGAAAAAGTCGTTTTGGAAATTCACAAATTGTACCCAGATGCGCCAATTTACACCTCTTTTTGTAGTGATGAATGGCGAGAAAGATTAGATAATAAAGTCGTTACCGGCTATTTACAAAGATGGCCGTTTTCAAAAATCCGACGATTGTTGCCACTTCTTAGACAGTGGTGGTTCTCTAAGCTTGATCTTAGCGAATTTGACATTATCATCTCCAGTTCGGGAAATGGCGAGGCAAAATTCGTCCGCAAGTCCAGACCAGATCAACTTCATATTTGTTATTGTCACACGCCAACGCATTTTTATTGGCGGCACTACGACGAATATATCAAACGACCAAGTTTCCGTCCGCAATGGCTGGCACGCCTAGGCTTAAAAACCCTAGTCCGACCACTGAAAAAACGAGATTTTAACGCTGCTCAGCAAGTTGATGTTTTTATCGCAAACTCTACGGGAATTCAGGCTGATATTGAAGAGTTTTACCAGCGAAAAAGTACGGTTATTTTTCCGCCAATTGACGTGTCGAGTTTTTCGCCGCTTGCTAAAAATCGCAAGCAAACATCCATCCCAAAAAAACCTCGCTGTCTAATTTGGGGGCGAATTGTACCAATGAAACGGCTTGACATTGCTATTAAAGCTTGTCAGAAACTTGGCTGGCAATTAGATATTATTGGAAAAGGTCCAGACGTTGATAACCTAAAAAATATCGCCGATAAACATACTAATTTCTTAGGATTTGTCGATAATGCCACACGAGAAAAATATATTAAAAAAGCAGATTTGTTTATTTTTTGTTCACATGAAGATTTTGGAATCGCGCCAGTTGAAGCGTTGGCGTCTGGTATTCCAGTGGTTGCGTATGAAGCTGGCGGCGCACTTGATTATATAAAACCCGAAAAAAACGGCTGGTTTTTCTCTGAGCAAACAGATTCTTCATTGATAGAAACCTTAGAGAAACTTCCAGGAAAAAAAGTTTCACCAACAAAAATCTCAGCCACAGCAAACGAATTTTCAGCTGCAATTTTCCATAAAGCGATAAAAAATATAGTTGATAAATCATGGAAGGAACATTATCGTGAAAATCGTAATTGACGCCCGAACATTAAGGACTAGCACCGGTCGGTACATCGAACGGCTGATTCATTATTTGCAGAAAATTGATAATAAAAACGATTATGTTATTCTGCTCAAGCCAAAAGATTTTGATAGTTGGCAGCCAAGCAATCCGCGCTTTAAAAAAGTCATTTGTCCCTACAAAGAATACACTTTCGCCGAGCAAATCGGCTTTAAAAAACAACTTGAAAGTCTTCATCCAGACTTAGTTCATTTTGCAATGGTTCAGCAGCCTGTTTGGTACAATTCCAGCCCAGTCGTCACTACGATGCAAGATTTGACTACCGTTAGGTTTAGAAATCCAGATAAAAATCCTGTCGTTTTCTGGATTAAGCAGCAAATTTACAAATGGGTCAATAAAAAAGTTGCGAAAAAATCTTCGCATATCATCACAATTTCTAACTTCGTAAAAAATGATTTGATTAAATTCACCGGCGTAAACCCAGAGAAAATTACTGTAACTTTGGAGTCTGCAGATGAGTTACCAAAAGGCAACGAACCCGTTGATGAGTTGATTGGTAAAAAATTCATTATGTATATCGGTAGGCCGACGCCACATAAAAACCTTCGACGACTAATTGACGCGTTTGCCTTGTTACAGAAAAAATATCCAGATTTAACACTGGCTTTGGCTGGTAAAAAAGATAGTAATTACGCTCGCCACGAAACATATGTAAATGAGCATGGAATTAAAAATGTCGTGTTTACCGGCTTTATATCAGACGAGCAATTACGCTGGATGTATGAAAATACGGCAGTTTACTGCTTCCCTTCGCTCAGTGAAGGATTTGGCTTACCAGGATTAGAGGCAATGCTACACGGCGCGCCAGTCGCATCGAGCACAGCCACTTGCTTACCAGAAACCCACGGCGATGCCGCTCACTATTTTGATCCTTTCAGTGTCGAGGATATAGCAAAATCAATTGACGACATCTTATCTGATGACAAATTGCGCAATGAACTCGTTAAAAAAGGCAAGAAACACGTTAAGACATTTTCATGGCAGCGCATGGCAGAGCAAACTTTGGCTGTGTATGAAAAATATGGTCGGAAAAGTTGAGATTAGCTTTCCTGTCCAGTAGCTTGATTAATTCGAGTAGACGAGTCTGCTTTATTTGAGCCGCCAACTCCATAAACCATTTCAATGTTGTACTTTTCGCAAACATCACGCTCTGGAACAACTTCTGGTGCCGATCTATCGCCACCATTTGCAAACACCAATTGACATCCCGGATATTGCCGAGCGATCATCTCTAAGGTTTCAGTAACCGGAGGATTCTCATCAATAGAGAGCATCACCTGATCTACGCCCTTTAATGCCCGCATTAAGCGGAGTCGATTTTCTTCATTAAGGATAATTTTTCCCTTTTTTAGCAATTGCTGTTTGTCGTTATTCACCACTACAATCAAATAATCACCCATTTTTGCAGCTGCTTCAATCATATCTAAATGCCCACCGTGTAATGGATTAAAATAGCCGCTAACAATTACAACTTTCATAATATCCTCCTCTATAACTTCTCTATTATACCTGATATACTATACTTATGACAAAGATGCTAGTCACGGGAGGCGCGGGATTCATTGGCTCGAATTTTGTGCATTACACCGTAAAACACAAGCCAGAATATGAAGTCACTGTTATTGACAAATTAACCTACGCCGGAAATCGTGCTAATTTGGAAACTGTAGCTGACCAAATTACATTCGTAGAGGGCGATATTTGTGACGCCGAATTAATAGACAAATTAGTCGCTGAAAATGACATAGTTGTGCACTTCGCTGCCGAAAGTCATAACGACAATTCACTGCGCAATCCGTGGCCATTTGTTGAAACAAATATAATTGGCACATATACCATTCTAGAGGCTATTCGAAAGCATAATAAGAGACTACATCACATCTCAACTGATGAGGTTTTTGGCGATCTAGAGCTTGATGATCCAAATCGCTTCACAGAGGACACTCCATACAAACCTTCCAGTCCCTACTCTAGTACTAAAGCTTCCAGCGACATGCTAGTTCGTGCCTGGATTCGTAGTTTTGGTATTAAAGCAACTATCTCAAACTGCTCTAACAATTACGGACCATACCAACATATTGAAAAGTTTATTCCGCGGCAGATTACCAATATTTTAAGTGATATCAAGCCAAAACTTTATGGCACCGGCGAGCAAGTTCGCGACTGGATTCATGTTGATGACCATAACTCAGCGGTTCATTTAATCCTAGAAAAAGGCGTTCTAGGAGAAACCTACATCATTGGCGCAGATAATGATCACGTTAATAATAAGATGGTGATTGAATTGATTTGTGAGCTAATGGGTAAAGGTAAAGATTGGTACGAACATGTCAACGATCGTCCAGGTCATGATATGCGCTACGCAATGAATTCCAGCAAGTTACGCCACGAGTTAGGATGGCAACCGCAATACACAGATAATAAAACCGGCATGCACGATGGATTAATGCAAACTATTAACTGGTATCGCGAACACGAAGACTGGTGGCGCACCCAAAAAGACGCCGTTGAAGCAGCTTATGCAAAACAAGGACAATAATTATGTTTGACCCAACTGACTACAATAAACTTACAGTCACTGAATCGTCAATTCCAGGGTTATTTGTTATTAAATTACCCGTACATGGCGATAACCGTGGCTGGTTCAAAGAGAATTATCAAAAAGAAAAAATGGAAGCTTTAGGATTGCCAGCATTCGATATCGTACAAAATAATATCAGCTTCAATGACAAAACTGGCGCCACTCGTGGACTTCATGCTGAGCCTTGGAACAAATTCATTTCAACAGCCAATGGACGTGTTTTTGGAGCTTGGTGTGACCTTCGTAAAGGAGATAGCTTCGGCCGAGTTTTCACGCACGAGATTAATCCAGGTACGGCAATTTTCGTTCCTAAGGGCGTAGCTAACGGTTATCAAACACTTGATGATAATGTCGCCTACACATATCTAGTTGACGCTCATTGGTTCCCAGACGCTAAATATACTTTTGTTAATTTATTTGATCCAGAATTAAAAATCAACTGGCCAATTGATAAGGATCAAGCAATTATTTCCGAAAAAGATGCCGCACATCCACTATTAAGTAATGTAATTCCTATGGAGATTTAATGGATAATAAAGCGGTATTTATTACTGGAGTTAATGGCCAACTAGGACGAGCACTACAGCGTGTTTTTCCCAATGCGACGGCGTTATCGCATCAAGATTTAGATATTACCAATAAAACCGCTGTCGACTCTTTCGATTGGCAACACGGATCGATCATTATAAACGCCGCAGCCTGGACTAACGTTGATGCAGCCGAGAAACCTGAAAACTTTCATCAAGTAGATCTTGTCAATCACCAAGCTGTACGATTTTTAGCAGAAGCAGCGACGAAACACAATCTAACTCTGGTACACGTTTCGTCTGAATATGTTTTTGATGGGTCGCGAATAATTCATTACGAAGACGAACCCTTCTCTCCACTAAATATTTACGGAAAAACCAAAGCTGACGGAGATTTAGCCGCATCTACAACAGCTAAGCATTATATAGTCCGAACCTCTTGGGTCGTCGGTGAGGGTAAAAACTTCATAAATACTATGAAAGATTTAGCGACACGCAATATAAAGCCGTCTGTAGTAAGCGATCAAATCGGCAGGTTAACTTTTACCGATACCTTAGCCTGTGGCATTAAGCATCTTTTAGACGCAAATCTACCATATGGAACTTATAATATAACCAACGAAGGTCCATTTGTCAGTTGGGCTGAAATTGCTAAAATTGTATTTGAAAAATCAGGTAAGCCAGCTTCAGATGTGCGATCAATTTCTACAGACGAATACTTCTCGAACAAACCAGATTCAGCCAAACGTCCTTTAAATAGTACTTTAAATTTAACGAAAATTGAAAAAACCGGATTTACGCCAGAAGATTGGCGAGATAAACTAAGTAAATTATTTAATTAACTTTTTTGTTTGTTAATTTTCTCATTTATTTCATCATTACTTATACTGCCTTCACCCCAATAGGCCTCATCTGCTTTTTTACCGACTTTTGCCGGATTTCTAGTCCCCATTTGATTTAACAGCCAATTACTACCGAGACCAAAAGACCTTTCTTCACGCTCCATCGATTTTTGTAGCATATCTTCAGATAGACCAGTTCTACTTTCAATGAAAATTAGTTTAAAATTATCCGGCATTAAATAATCAGCTAACCACATCACTCGTGGCATATGTGCAATGTCAGCCACAATGACCGCCGTCATCTTAGAACCAGACAGCAACTTCATTTTCTGCTCCGTACTCATTAGACCAACTTCATCGGCATTATAGCCATTCTTGATCAGTTTATTAGCCAAAATCATTGGTATACTGTTCGTAAAGTTCGTAACCGTATCAACAGAGTCAGGCTCTTCATCCGTATGTGCGTCTAATTCATCTATTATCTCTCTGACTTTGTATGCACTCTTACCGGCTTTCAGTAATTGATCAGCAACATTCTCCAACATCTGCTCTTTCATTAGTGTCGAGGTACTGATACGCGGATATTTATTATATTCGTCCAGTAGTGCGTCGGTCAACTCAGATGAACTAGCGGTATCTGGGTTAATTTCACGAGCCTCGTATATTCGCCGAAGCGCCTGCGTACAAACCTGCACATCTTGCTTTTTTGGATCAGCGTCAATTTCACACATCAACTTGTTCAGGTTAACCTGTTTTTTCTCTACTAACTGACGTATTTTAGCATCAGGTGTATGAATCACATTTTCATAATTAAGCCCGGCGCTCTCAGCTAAAATTGGCATCGCTGTCGCCATGGCAATCGTCCTATTATTCATCCTACCAGTGTGGACAACTTGCACATTAGTATTACCGGATTCAATCGCCTGCAAATATAAATCACCAACCATCTCAGTGTTTGCTAACGACTCTGGCGGTAGTTTGACATTCCTGTCAGGGTGATTAATCTCCGCTTCAACAACTTCTTCACCACGAGCAATGTTAATGATGACGTCAGCTTCAGTAACTACTTCAACAACTTCCTGACCAGCACGATCGGCAAAAACAATATTAGGACAATCCTGTTTTAACTTCTCTGAAAAAACCACGATATGGAACGTAGGTAATTGAACGGTTCCTTGGTTCTTTTTCAGAATGATCCGGATCTTGATATAATTTCTCGGCTACCTTAGTAAGATAGCTCTCCCGATACTGCTCAAATGATTCATGACTACTGGATGTTTTTTCTATACTCATATATGC
>JANDWE010000056.1 GCA_024330325.1 Candidatus Nanosynbacter colneyensis
TGACAAATCAACGCCAGCGGTTTGAAAATAATCTTCGCAAGGAATTAGCTTGGATTTCGGAAACGACACGCCAATTTTCTGCTCAATTTCAAGTAATTTTTGTCGCAATTCCCTTTCGCCGGCTGCACGGTCAAAAGGTTGTTTTATCAATTCCATCTTTTTGTGAACTGGCAGAGTTTCAACTATTCCGTCCAACTTGGAAATTTTTGCCTCATATTGTCTGGCGATCAATGCCGAAGAAAACGTTTCTAATTTTATGGCCAATCGCGCTCCCTGCTCCAATAATCTCCGAATTCCGCGCTCTTCTTGCGAGATTCCAACTTTTATGACGTTCGGCGCGAAGTACGCCAAGTAAACAAAGTGCGGATTTTGATTGATTTTTTCTTGTTGGGCGGAAACCGAATTGGCGTTGTAAAATGCTGGATTGAAGCCGGTTTTATCGCGGCATTTTAGGCAATTTTCATACTTTTCATCAACTGTGGCTTGATCTGGGCAAATCTGACTACAACGATTTTCAAAATCCACCCAACCTGCGCAATATTTGACAGAAAAATCAAACTCAAGGGACAAATTTTGCTCAAATAATTCATGACGCTCAATTTTACCGTCAACTTGACATTCGACGAATGGCTTATTGTCGGCGTTAAAACTGGCGTAACTGAGCAGAAACTCGCTCGGTAGCATAATATTTACAATGCAGCTTCGACAGCAGCCCAAGTTGCGTCAGGATTATCTTCAGGGATGATGATTGTGACTTGGTCGCCGACGTTAATTCGGAAGTAAGTTACGCTAGCAAGCAAAATACGATATTCGCGGCCGGAAGCCTCGACGTAGTAAATTCCGTCGTGCTGGACAAGTGTTCCGATGACTTGCTTTCGCGGCACAGGACCGATTTGCTTATAAATAAAGCTGCCGTCTTCAGCGATTGTCAATTTCATCAGGTCGCCTTCAACCAGCTTCGACTTTGAAGCGTAGTTGGCTGGGATTGGGTAATTTTTGCCGTCTGGGCTAAGCATCATCTGGCCGTCAAATACGCCTTCGATAATCTTTCCTGTTACATCATCTGACGAATTTTTTGGCGTGACAACTTGACCGTCGTCGCCAATAATACTAATCAATAATTCTTTTGCGGCAGCTAAATTGGTTTCCGCTTCTTGAATAAGTGTCCTCAGA
>JANDWE010000011.1 GCA_024330325.1 Candidatus Nanosynbacter colneyensis
ATTAAAAGGAGAATATTAACCATGGAAGCATTAGCATTCACACTTACCTACGCAATCCCAGCAGCATTTGCAGCAATTGGTGCCGCAATTGTTGGTGCAGCAGCTATGAACGCAGCTGGTCGTAACCCAGAAAAAATCAACGACCTACGCACAATGATGATCTTGGGTATTTCATTCATCGACGCTATTGCTATTATCGGTTTCGTCGCAGCAATCGTCGGCAAAGTTATGTAGTTTTCGGGAGTAAATTGTGGAGAAAATATTAACACAATTTGCCAATTCTGGCGCATCGGAAAAAGCTGGTTTGTTTGATTCGCTAGGTATTGATTGGGCGCTGTTGGCGTTTCAGACGGTAGCATTTTTAATCTTGCTATTTGTTCTTCGCAAGTTTGTTTATCCGCCAATGATGGAAATGCTCGTCAAGCGAGAAAAAGACCTGAAAGCGGCTGACGCGGCGGCAAAATCTGCCAAGGAAAATGCCGACCGAGCTGAAGAAATGACCGCCGAAATGATGCGAAAAGCACGAGCGCAAGCTAGCGACATCGTGGCGTCTGCTCGAGAAGAAGCGACCGAAGTTGTTGAAGAAGCGGCTAAAAAAGCGACTGCCAAATCTGAAGCTTTGATTAAAGAAGCGCATAATACGATTGCTCAAGAAATTGAAAACGCTAAGAAAGACCTGCACAATTCGACATTAGAGTTGGTGGCTGAAGCGACTGGCAAGGTTTTAGGCGAGAAAATTGACGCGAAGAAAGATACAAAGCTGATTTCGGAAGCGCTTGAGGAGGCTGAATAGATGAGATTAGTGTCCAGAAGAAAGTTGGCAAAGTACGCAGCTGAACAAATTTTAGCTGGCAATGACGCGGTGTTGGAAGAAATTGCTGGTCTTTTGATTTACGAAAAGCACGAACGTGAAGTTGATTTGTTGGTGCGAGATATTGAGGCTGAGTTGGCTGAGCGTGGTGAAATTGTAGCGTCGGTCGAGAGTGCGAGAGCGCTTGATGACAACACAAGGCATAAAATAGAGCAATTTCTGGCGACTGCGGCGAGCGATAAAAATAGCAAGCCAAAAGTGTCGCTAAGAGAATCAATTGACCCAACGTTGATTGGTGGATTTAAGCTACAAACGCCGACCACAACACTGGACGCAACGGTTTCGAAGAAGTTAAACGACTTGCGGGCGAAGAAAATCTAGGAGGAAAAATGAGCAAGATTGATGTGACAGAATTAGCCAAAAGCCTGCGGGAAAAAATCGCGCAGCTGGAGGCGACAGAAGGTTTGGAAGATGCCGGCGTGGTTATTCGCGTTGGTGACGGCGTGGCTTGGGTGCATGGCTTAAGTAGTGCTGGTTATAGCGAAGTGCTGGAAATTGAAACTGACGGCGGTACGGTTGAGGCGTTTGCTTTGAACTTGATGGAAGACGAAATTGGTGCGGTGATTCTTGGTGGCGAAGATAAGGTTAAGGCTGGCGCTAGCGTTCGCCGCAAAGGTTCGGTGCTAGACGTTCCTGTCGGCGAAGAATTGTTGGGGCGAGTGGTTGATCCGCTAGGTCGACCTCTTGACGATGGTCCAGCGATTAAAACGAAGAAACGTGGTTTAATTGAGCGTCCCGCTATTGGTGTGATGGGCCGTAAATCGGTTCACGAACCTCTGATGACCGGTATTATGTCGATTGACGCGATGTTCCCGATCGGTCGTGGTCAGCGTGAGCTTATCATTGGTGACCGTCAAACTGGTAAGACGGCAATCGCTATCGATACGATGATTAACCAAGCTCGTCAAAAGACTGGCGTGGTGAACGTTTATGTGGCGATTGGTCAGAAATTGTCGAAGATTGCTCGATTGGTCGACCGATTGAAGGAGGAAGGCGTGATGGATCAGACGATTATCGTCGCGACCAGTCCGTCCGATGCGGCTTCCCTGCTTTATTTGGCGCCTTACGCTGGTACTGCCATGGGTGAATATTTCCGCGATAACGGCGGTCACGCATTGATGATTTATGACGATTTGACAAAGCACGCGGTGGCTTATCGACAGATGTCGCTATTATTGCGCCGTCCACCAGGACGTGAAGCTTACCCGGGTGACGTGTTCTATTTGCACTCACGACTATTGGAGCGTTCGGCCAAATTGTCTGATGAACTTGGCGCGGGAAGCTTGACGGCTCTGCCAATTATTGAAACGCAAGCTGGCGACATTTCCGCTTACATTCCGACCAACGTGATTTCTATTACCGACGGTCAGATTTTCCTAGAAACCGACTTGTTCTATCAAGGTATTCGCCCAGCCATCTCGGCAGGTCTATCAGTTTCTCGTGTTGGTGGCGCAGCTCAGACGAAAGCCGTTAAATCTGTCGGCGGAAACTTGAAGCTCGGTCTTTCACAGTTCCGCGAATTGGCATCATTTGCTCAATTCGGTTCAGACCTTGACGACGCGACAAAGGCTCAAATTGACCGCGGTCAGCGACTCACTGAACTTCTGAAGCAGCCACAATATCAACCAATGAGCGTCTGGGAGCAATTTGTCAGCATTCACGCGGTGACTGGCGGTATGTTTGACGAAGTTCCAGTTTCTAAGATTAAGGACGCACAGTCTGCTCTATTGACTTATCTCTGGAAAAATTCTAAAGATGCTATGCGTGAGCTAAACAAGGGCGACAAACCTTCGGATGAGCAATTGAAATTGATTGACGAAGCTACGAAAGAAATAGCGAAAGGATTTGAGGAGTAATTCATGCCGAGCACTCGCGCGCTGAAAAATCGCATTCGTTCGGTGGACTCAACTAAGCAGATCACCAAGGCTATGCAATTGGTGGCGGCTAGTAAAATGCGTCGGGCTCAAGAGGCGGACAAAGCTTCTGCTCCGTACACAATGGCGGCGGAAGAATTGCTGTCTTATTTGGCTAGCCAAGGCGCAACCGACAATCACCCGCTGTTCGCCAGGCGAAAGATAAATAAGCGATTGATTATCGTAGTGGCCAGCGACAAAGGTTTAGCTGGCGCATACAACACCAACGTTTTGAAGAAGTATTTGGAATTGTTAAAGCGTGATGACGAGCGCGGAATTGAGAACTTGACCTTGACGATTGGTCGCCGAGCTTCGCAATTCGCAACGCGCCTTAAAGATACGAAAATCATCGGTACTTACGAAGATTTGCCAGACCAGCCGTCTGGATTGACGTTCCATACGATTTTGAATACGGCAGTAAATATGTTTGAAAATGGCGAAGTTGACGCCGTTACGCTTGTCTATACGCGTTTTGTCAATAGCATGGTTCAGACTGCTGAATTGGACAGATTATTGCCAGCAGGAACGAAAATCTTGGTTGATCCGAGTGAAGTTTCTAACACGATTTCTGATGCCAAATATGAGCCAAGTATTCCAGAAGTTTTGGACGCGGTGGCGTATCGTTTGGTTGGTGCGCGACTGTTGCAGGCGTTGCTCGACGCTCGCGCCAGTGAGCATTCTATGCGTATGATGGCGATGAAGAATGCTACGGACAATGCCAGCGATTTGGTTGACGATTTGACGCTAGCTATGAATAAGGCTCGTCAAGGGGCGATTACTCAGGAACTTGCTGAAATTTCTGGTGGCGTGGAGGCGATGGAACAATGATAAATAGCACAACCCTATTCGTCAGTACTGTTGTTGTAAAGGACGGTAAGTTGTTGGTCGTTCAAGAAGGCAAAAATAATTACGGTCAATTAGATACCTGGAATTTTCCAGCTGGTCATGTTGAGCCTGGCGAAAGATTGGTGGATGCGGCGATACGCGAAGCGAAGGAGGAGTCTGGCTACACAGTTGCAATTGATAGTGTGCTGTCGGTGCTGTTGAAAAATACTGATTCTGGTATGTCGCTGGTTGTGTTCTTTCTAGGGCACGTTACCGATGATTCTCCTGTCGCGCACGAAGAAGGAATCCAGCAGGTTGACTTCGTGACGTTAGAGGCTTTAGAGAAACTGAACTTACGCTTCCCTGATGATATGATAGAGCCGGCTCGTCGAGCATTGTCGGATAAGAGTTATTCTTTGGATATAATTATGGATTATCAG
>JANDWE010000088.1 GCA_024330325.1 Candidatus Nanosynbacter colneyensis
ACCAAAGGGTGCGAAAATTGAGACAGTTACTCTGAAGCAAGCGCTGGAGATGTTCAAATTGCCACGCGTCGTCGGACAAACAGAAGACGTGCAAGATATTAAGGCGAATATTGGACGATTCGGTCCGTATATTCAAGTCGGTAAATTGTTCGTTTCCATTAAGCCAGAAGACCCGCACAGCATTACTTTAGAAAAGGCGCGTGAACTTTACGCCGCCAAATTAGAAGCCGAAGCCGCTAAGAATATTGCCGAATTCCCAGATGGAATTAAGGTTCTCAATGGTCGATTCGGTCCATATATCACCAACGGCACCAAAAATGTCAAAATCCCTAAAGATACGGATCCGAAAACTATTACTCACGAAAAAGCTCTGGAGCTATTAAGCACCACAACAGCGAAGCCAACTCGCAAACGCGTAGTTAAAAAAGCCACCAAAACATCCGCTAAAAAGAAATAGCGTTTTCTATACTATCCAATAATTCCGGATAATAAAAACTCTTCATATAATCTATTGCAAAAAACGTAAAATAAATGCTATAATTTATATCAGCAATTATGGCATTTATCTATTGACTTTTGTCAAATGCAATTGTATAATTAAAAACATATTTTCAATCAATATAACCTGTGGTGAGGCAGAGAGGATGTTTCTAGCAACATGAGCGAGACAGCAAAAACCGAGCAAAGCGCCAAATTAAATTCTGTCGTCGATACTATTATTTCTAAGATTCCGCAAGAGCGCGAGAAGGAGATTATTTCTCGACGATTTGGTTTGTATGACCGAAAAGAAACATTAGAGTTAATTGGCGATATGTTCGGCATTACTCGCGAGCGCGTTCGTCAGCTAGAAAAAGCAATCTTAACGCGTCTACGTGCAGCTGTCGCCGAGGGAGAACTTCCTTCGGTTATTGCTATGGAAAAAGAAATCACTTCGAGTTTGTCTGAGATGGGACGAGTTGCGCGCATGCAAGATTTGGCGTCACATTTCCTCGGTAAAGAAGCTACTGCAATTGACCGCGCTCGTGTGGCGTTCATTTCTGAGCTAGCAGAAAATATCACGATTGTTACAGAGAATGACGATTATTACCAAGCGGCAGCAATTGACACTCTCGGCAACGAAAAGCAAATTAGGGCACGAGTCGAAGAAGTTGTCAAAACAATCAAAAAGCACGGCGAGCCTGTTACTGCGGAAGAATTGCACAAAAAATTGGACTATGAACATCCTTCAAACATTGCAGCCTTGGCCACCGTTAGTAAAAAATTGGCCAGCTTAAACGATCAGTGGGGACTAGCCAAATGGCCAGCCGTCAACCCAAAGAACATCCGCGATAAAATCTACGTCGTTCTGGACACAAATGGCTCACCAATGCATTTTTCCGACATTGCTAAGGGAATTCGGGATAGCGAATTTAACCGCCGAAGCGTCACGACGCAGGCAATTCACAATGAACTTATTAAAGACAAGCGATTTGTTCTAATCGGTCGCGGTATTTACGCGCTTGCCAGCTGGGGCTACAGCCGCGGAACTGTAGCAGATATCATTACCGATATTTTGAAGAATTCCGAAACTCCGCTTCACCGTGATGAAATCGTTCGTCAAGTCCTCGACAAACGACAAGTCAAAGAAACAACGATTCTGCTCAATCTTCAATCAAAACCACAATTCAAACGCGTCGCTAAAGCCACGTACGTTTTTGAAGAAGCCGCTTAAGCTAAGTTGCAAACTTCTTTCAGAGGTGAGATAATTTACACATAATGCAGATTATTTCTTGGATCATCGGTACGTTATTACAATGGTATGTTTGGATGCCAATCGTGGCAGTCCTGATGTTTTTGACATGGCGGAATTATCGGAAGATAGAAGATTTCACCCCAGTTGAGAGTGTGCTTTTGGTTCTGGAAATCCCACGCACCAACGACAAGCAAGAACTTGCCGCCGAGCAGTTATTCGCTTCACTACACGGAATTCTTCGCGACAATAAAGAATTGCGATTATCTGGCGGACACCAAGAGCACATCAGCTTTGAAATCGCCTCAGTCAATGGGCAAATTCGCTTTTACGTTTGGGTACCAAAAACCCTGCAAAGTTTTGTCGAGGGACAGATTTATTCTCAATATCCAACCGTTCAAATTCACCAAGCTGACGAAGATTACACCGAGCACGAGCGCGACCACGAAGTTGCTTACTCGACGGAACTAACATTAACCACAGATGAATTTCTCCCGATTCGCACCTTCCAAAACTTTGAAGTTGACCCGCTGGCGGGCATTACAGGCACGCTAGCAAAATTGGAGACCACTGGTGAGGAATTGTGGATTCAGGTGCTAGTCAGACCAATCC
>JANDWE010000017.1 GCA_024330325.1 Candidatus Nanosynbacter colneyensis
ACCACCCTCTCATTATTCGCTTCACTTCTGGATTTTGCTCGCATAAACCATATTTTCCTCTGGCTAGCGTCTCCAGATTTTTATCATCGTCACGCGTTCGCGTCATGTATTTTATATTATTTTGAAGATTTTTCAGATTTAGGCGTTGACCTGGCTTTGGAATAGATGGACTGTCGAACATATCCTGGACAATTTCAATTTCCTCGGCTTTAAGTTCTTGCAAATCTTTAATAATTTCAATCTCATATTGCGCACCACTGAACAGCGAAGATTTTTTCACTTCATAAATCTTAATATAATGCCGAACCGCCAGGTCTAATAATTGCGCAACCTTTGGCAAGCCTTTAACCTTGAATGGGTCGTATTTTTTCAAAACATATGTCGACATCAAAACGCTAATATCCTCTGGCGGTAAATATTCCGGTGGAATCGGTTTTAATTCCTTATCTCTGCCAACCAACCGCCTATATCGAATTATTAGAAAAATCACCAAAGGTGTAGCGATTGTATAAGCTAAAATCTGCATCAAATGCCAAATTCCAATCAACTTTTCCATCAGCGTTTCTTGATATCCAGAAAAAGCCCCGCTCTTAAATCCAACCGCCACAGTTACGCCTTGTTGACGACTCAACTTATCTATTTTTGCAGTAATCTGGTTCTCAATTTCACTCAAGTCGCATTGCGTCGTCGAACCTCGACTGCCGACATAACAAAAAGCTTTTCCTTGCCTTGCCGCAACCAAAGACTCATCAAGTTTCACGGAAATTTGCACATTTTCCATCGGGACGCGCCACTCATCACCGATCACATCCCAATAGAATTCATCACGCCCCGTATTACTGTAATTCTTAGTTACGTCACGCTGTGTAAACTTAATAATGTAAGTTTTCTCGCCCTCCACGTAGGTATTTTTATTACCAATTCTCAACTCATCGTCATTCCAGGAATATTCAAGCGGCGTACCATTTTCATCAGTTACAGATTGCAATGAGAAATTCGTCGAGTGATCATCATACTTCTTAACAAAAACTGGCGCGATTCCCCGATTTTGGTTCGGCGGAAAATTAGCAGTAATTCGCCAAGTAGCTTCCAATTTTGATCGATTATCAGAGTCGCGACTCAGCGAATATGACGCGTCAAATTTTGTGATAGTAAAATTATCCGTCGAGCGTGCCGCAAACGCCATTTTGCCAGACCCAGCCAGCAATAGCCCAACAGTTAGTAGCCCCAAAAGAAAACGTTTCATGCTTTAATTATAACAAAATTACAAGTTGACTTGCGGATAAATCGCCCGAGTTGTTTCGTCAATTTCACTCTTAAGCTGCGGAAACGGCACACCTTCACGCGCTGTAACGCCCTCGAAAATCCAGAATACTCGCTCAGAATAGCCCCAGCCACAAGCCGGCGGCATTCCATATTCCAACATCTCAACATAATCAATATCAAGCATCATCGCCTCCTCATCACCAGCGTCACGCATTTGTTGCTGCTCAAGGAAACGATTCAATTGATCAATCGGATCATTCAGCTCAGAGAACCCATTGCCCAATTCCGAACCAGCGATCACCGGCTGAAAACGCTCCACCGTCTCTGGATTTTCCGGATTGGTCTTTGACAACGGACTAATAAACTTCGGCGTATTCACCAACCAAACCGGACCAGCAACATCTTTACGAATATTCTTCCATAATTTATCAATACTGCGCGGGATAGAATCAGTTTTTTCGACTTCCAAATTATGTTCTTTCAGCTTAGCGGCAACTTCTTCAATTGTCGTGTTATAAACATCGATTCCGTAATGCTTGCGAATGACTTCAGCATAATCCCAAACTTCCCACTCGCCGCTCATATCGACGTTGAATTTGCCCAATTGGAATTGCAGAGTACCAAAAGTCTTCTGAAGCACATCTTTATACATCGACTCCATAAAACGCATCCCCTGTTTCCAGTCCCAGTAAGCCGCGTACCACTCCATAGCAATATGCTCTGGCAAATGCTCGTCCGAGTAATTTTCATTGCGAAAACGCGGACCGAGGTCATAAACTTTCTCAAATCCAGCGCCAATCAATCGCTTCAATGGCAATTCATGACTAATTCGCAAATAAAACTGCTGATCGCCCAGCGCATCCATATGCGTCACAAATGGGTTCGCGTCCGCACCGCCAGTGGTGTGCTCCAAAACAGGAACATTAATCTCAATAAATCCATGATTATTCAAATAATCTCGCGTTGCTTGCCAAAACTTACTTCGGCGAATGAATCGCTCGCGAACTTCAGGATTGACGTTCATATCAACATAACGTCGACGCAAGCGCTCCTCCTTATTTTCTAATTTTTCCGGCATTGGCCTCAACGATTTAGTCAACAATCTAAGTTCGCGTACACCAACGGATTTTTCGCCCGTTTGTGTCGTGGTCATTACGCCCTTCGCCTCGATAAAATCGCCCGTGTCCAGCAATTTAAGCTGCTTCATTCCAAGCACACCGCGCGCAGCATCTAATTCCGCCACGTCATCACGCTGCAAGTAAAGCTGCACATCGCCAGATTGATCGCGTAATTTAATAAATGCTAATTTACCAAAACTGCGAATAGACGCCACACGACCCGCAACAACAACTTCCTTACCAGCTAGCTCATCATACTTAGACAAAACCTCAGCACAAGTATGAGTTCGTTCTGATTTTGCTGGATATGGTTCAACGCCTAATTGACGTAATGTTTCCAGTTTTCGTAGTCGTTCATTGCGATAATCTTGAAGTGTAGCCATAACAGAGATAATTATAGCACATTATACGCTACAGATCTCGCCAGACTTAAGATATCGACTTAATAATGTAGGTAATTTCGGCCTTTGGCGTTTTAATCGTTACTTCATCACCGATTTTCTTACCAATCAATTCTTTACCAATTGGCGACTGATCTGAGATTCGTCCAGCCAATGGATCAGCTTCAACTGGACCAACCACCGTGTAGGATACGGTTCTTTCTGGACATTGCAATTCAACCGTACTGCCCAAACCAACACTTGAGCTGCCGTTGGATTTAATAATTTCGGCGTTCTGCAGAATATCTTCAATTTCCAAAATTCGCGTTTCCACCAAGCCTTGCTCTTCGCGTGCAGCGTCATATTCCGCGTTTTCGCTCAAGTCGCCAAAGTCTCGCGCT
>JANDWE010000157.1 GCA_024330325.1 Candidatus Nanosynbacter colneyensis
GATCAAGAGATGGAAAAGTTCATCGCATCTCGTCGAGAAGTGGTTGCTCCTGATGAAGAATAGTGGTATAATTGCCAAGTAACTAATTTTAATGACACAATCCGTTTCACACTCCAAATCGTGGGCGGATGAGGCAAAAGGAGAAGAGAATGTCTGTAAAGGTAGACATTAAGGCTTTGCTGGAGTCAGGTGTTCATTTTGGACACAAAACCAGCCGCTGGCACCCAAAGATGGCGCCATATATTCACAGTAAGCGTCAGGACAGTCACATTATTGACTTGACTAAGACTGTTGAAGCTTTGGATAAGGCTTTGCCAGAATTGACAAAAATCGCTGCATCAGGCCGTAAGGTTCTGTTTGTTGGCACCAAAAAACAAGCCAAAGACGTTGTTCGTGAAGCAGCTGAAAAGATCAACCAGCCATACGTAGTTGAGCGCTGGATTGGTGGTATGTTGACTAACGGTTCAACTATTGCTCAGCAAATTAAGAAGTTGAAGAATCTTGAAAAGCGAATGGCTTCAGGTGACTTGGAAAAGCGTTATAACAAGCTTGAAGTACAGCGCTTCCAAGAGGAAATAGACAGCTTGAATATGAAATATGGCGGCATCAAGGATTTGATGGGCAAGCCAGGTGCTGTTGTTGTAGTTGACGCATTGACCGACGCAAATGCAGTTCGCGAGGCTCAAACTTTGGGCGTGCCAGTATTTGCAATTGTTGACACCAATGTTAACCCAACAGGAATTGATTATGTAATTCCAGGTAACGACGACGCTGTTAAGGGTATTCAATTACTATTAGATTACTTCACCGCAGCTGTTGCTGAAGGTGCGGGTAGCGTAAAGGCTGAAGAAAAACCAGCTAAAAAAGAGGAGAAATAGGATGGGCGTTTCTGTTGACGATATTAAAAAATTGCGCGAATTGACCGGCGTAGGCTTGACTGACGCTAAAAAAGCTTTGGTTGAAGCTGAGGGCGATTTCGATAAAGCTTTGGAAGCTATGCGCAAAAAAGGCTTGACGAAAGCTGAAAAGAAAGGTGACCGCGAAGCTCGTGAAGGTTTGATCGAAGGTTATGTTCACTCTGGCCGAATCGGCGTTATCGTTGAGGTAAACTGTGAAACCGACTTCGTGGCTCGACTTGACGACTTTAAGACGTTGGCGCACGAAATTGCTATGCAAATTGCAGCGATGAGCCCAAAATATGTTTCTGAAGCTGACATTCCAGCAGAGGAAATGGAGCGCGTTAAAGCTGAGCTTATGGCGAGCGAATCTTTGGCAAGCAAGCCTGAAGAAATGCGCGAAAAGATCGTTGAAGGTCAATTGAAGAAGCATTTTGCTGAGCAGGTTCTTATGAGCCAAGCATACATTTTGGACGATTCTAAGACTGTTGAGCAACACATTAAGGAAGCGATTGCGAAATTAGGCGAGAATATCGTAGTTCGTCAATTCAAGCGAATTGAGTTGGGTGTAAGCGAATAATTCCTAGTTTAGAAAATTGCTCTGGAAAGAAATCGGCTGTAATGATGCGGCCGATTTTTATTGTGTGGAAATTATTGAGCAGCCGTCTTTTTGGTGGCGCGCATCTGTCGTGGTGACAATGAATTGGTGATTTTGGATGGTTTCCTGAAGGAGTTTTTCGCGAGTGGCGTCTAATTCAGAAAAAACGTCGTCCAGTAGAATTAGTGGTCGAGATTGGCTAATCTCCGTCTGCATTTCAAGCTCTAGCAGCTTGAACGCCAGCATAATGGTTCGCATTTCGCCGCGTGAAGCAACTTTAATGGCGGGCTGATTATGGAGGAAAATTGTGAAGTCTTCACGATGTGGGCCAGCAGAGGTAAAGCCGGTTGCCATTTCATATTCGCGGGATTTTCCTAAGCGATTTAGTAGGGCTTGGTCGTAATTTTCCAGAGGTACAATAGCGCCATATTCAATGGATAATTGCGTGTCTTTTCCCGCCAAAGATTCGTATAAATTTTTTATGCGAGGCTCGTTTATCTGGAGAAATTTGGCTCGTTTTTGGGCAATGTTGGTTGCGTATTGGACAAATTTTATGTCCCAAGCAAACAGGTTGTCGCGCCAAATTGATGAGTCTTCTTGGTGGGATTTTAAGAGTTCGTTGCGCTGTAAAAGAGTGCGATTGAAAGCTCTTAAATCCGTGTCGTATTTGGGGTCAAGTCGGGCAATTAAGCCATCCAGAAAGTCGCGTCGTCGGGACGGTGAAGAGGAAATCAATCTTAGTTCGCTTGGCTCAAACAAAACGACAGGCAAGCGGTTTTTTCTGGTTAAGACCTTTGATTTATTGTCATTGATGATAAATTCTTTGTTGATTTTTCCGGAAATTGAGTCTAGCTTAATGCGTCGCTCGCCGAAATCGCCCTCCAGGTGAACAATTGTTTGCGGGGCGTTCAGCGTCATACAATCGCTAAGGCTGCCACGAAAACTACTGCCGCGCAGCGCCACATAAACCGCCTCGAGCAGATTCGTCTTGCCGGTGCCATTTGGTCCAACGATTACCGTACCAGAATTGCTAAAAGTCGCTTCGTGCAGATGATAAGACCGGAAATTGTATAGCTTAATCTTAGAAATCACTCTGTTATTATAGCACGGGGCGCGAGGCAAAATTAGCAGACAAGACGCTTGAAGTTTGATATAATAACGGATAGATAAATTGGAGGAAATATGTTCGACACAAACCCTTATGAAGAAAAAATGAATGCAGCGTTTAGCTTTTTTCAAGATGAATTGAAGAAGGCGCGAACGGGTAGAGCACACGCTGGAATGCTCGACGGTGTTATGGTTGAGGCTTACGGTTCAAAAATGCCGCTTAATCAGGTTGCAAACGTAACCGCTCCAGAGGCACAAATGTTGTTAGTTACGCCATTTGACCCGAGTAACATTACGGCAATTTCTTCTGCGATTCGCGATAATCAAAGTCTAGGTTTTAATCCGTCTGACGATGGGCGAGTAGTTCGTGTTCCAGTTCCAGCTTTGACGGAAG
>JANDWE010000080.1 GCA_024330325.1 Candidatus Nanosynbacter colneyensis
CTATAATAGAGGAGTAATACTATAAAAACAAGGGGGATGTGTTATGCCGCAGATTGGCGTTCCGGAGCTGGTTGTAATACTAGTTATTTTACTTATATTGTTTGGTGCAAAAAGATTGCCCGAGTTGGCGCGAAGTATCGGTTCATCAGCAAGAGAGCTAAAGACAGCGTTCAAGGAGGATGATGAAAAGAGTAGTGCATCGCAATCTGGCGAAGCGAAAGACAAGTAATTCGTCGCAAGTTTCTGGTTCATCGCCAGTATTTATGGATCACATCCGAGAGTTGCAATGGCGACTTGCTATTGTTGCACTTGCTTTTTTGGCGACTGGTGCAGCGGTGTATCCATTTTTCGATAAAATTGTAGCGTTATTACTTAAGCCGCTTGGGAATAATCTATCTTTGGTGTATTTAACGCCAGGGGGTGCTTTTAATTTTGCCGTACAAGTGTGTATTTATGCTGCGATGATTGGGGCGCTACCTGTTGCGCTATATCATATATATCGCTTTGTTATGCCTGCGGTCGAGAAAACGACGCTGCGAGGAGTGCTTGGATATTCTCTAAGTTCTTTATTTTTGGCAGCTGTTGGCGTTGCTTTCTCATACTTTCTAGCGTTGCCGGCAGCTATTCAATTCTTGACTAGTTTTGACTTGAAAAACATCAGCCCTATGCTGACGGTTGAGTCGTATCTTTCGTTCGTGATGACATACTTGCTAGCCGGGGCATTGTTATTTCAATTGCCGCTATTTATGACAATCATAAATCGTATAAAGCCAATGACTCCGCGGATGTTAATGTCTGGTCAGCGGCATGTTATTCTTTGGTCTGTGGTGTTTGCTGCGGTTATCTCTCCAACTCCAGATGCTGTAAATCAATTGCTATTAGCGGCTCCGATAATTGTGATGTATCAAGTGGGTATAGTAATTGTCCTATTGAAAAACCGTAAGCGAGCAGATAAAAAATCGAAAGACGGTTTGTTGACTCGTTCGGTCGCCGTAGATAATGAGTCGGCAAAGCATACTGCAAAAGAGGTCAAACCTTGTCCTGTGGAGGCGAAGAAGGCGTCTATTTGTTCCGAGCCAGAGACGCCAATTCTAGTGAAGAAGCCAGTGTCGAATCGCGCATTAGTTAATCGTCGCTCGCTTGATGGATTTGTGACAATGAAGACAGAAAAACCATCTCCAGTAGTAAATAAGAAGGTGGTTATTCCGAAGAAAACAGTCTCAAAACCTGTGCCAATAAGAAGATCATTGTCTCGATCGGTGGATGGATTTTCTATACCATCTCGGTCTGTTTCGGTGTCCGTTCCTTCTAGATCTGTAAAGCTTGTGTAAAATATTTGCATACTTCAATATGTGGTGATATAATTTACCACAACAATAGAAAAAACAAAAAAAGAGGAAACTATGAACACACCAATTCAAGTTAACGAATTATTAGAGAAACCGATGGACCGTCGGGAATTTCTTAAAAACGTTGGAATTGCAGGACTGTTTGTTATGGGCGGCGGAACGATTGTGCGATCGATAGTCGATTTTATGTATCAGCAGAAACAGCCTCGTCAGGTTGCTATTGCTAAAACTTCTGCGTATGGTGCAAGTCGTTATGGCGGCATGTAATTTGATAATAC
>JANDWE010000085.1 GCA_024330325.1 Candidatus Nanosynbacter colneyensis
GGAATATCGCGCGTCACAATCTCTGGACCAAGCTTCGTCTCGCGAACCTCAACGGTGTAATCTTTAATGTTAATGCTTGTTAATCGATCATCTTCAACCAGGCGACGACTCATAATAATCGCGTCTTCCATGTTGTAACCACCCCATGGCATAAAGGCAACCAGAAGGTTTTTACCTAGGGCAATTTCACCGCCGGCACTTGAGGCACCTTCAATCAGAATGTCACCCTTCTTAACCTTGTCACCACGCTCGACGCGAACTTTTTGGTTGTAGCAGCGATCGTCATTGTTCTTTACGAAGTGCTTCAATGTGTAAATCTTTACGCCGTCAGCATATTTAACATGAACTTCGTCAGCGTCAGCGCGAACGACTTCACCATCAGCGCTAGCTTGAATCAAGTGACCACTATTCTCAGCCACAGCCTTCTCAATTCCAGTACCAACAGTTGCGGATTCTGGACACAATAGAGGAACCGCCTGGCGTTGCATGTTTGAACCAGTCAAAGCACGGTCAACACGCGTCTTTTCAATAAATGGCACCAATGCCGCAGTCGAACCTAGAATCTGACGGTGAGCTGCGTCCATGAATGTAACTTGGTTAGCATCAACTTGCGATGGCTGCATATTACTTCGAGCATTAACGCGCTCATCTCGGAAGGTTCCATCTTCGTTAAGAGCTTCACCAGCATCAGCAATAACTTCACCAATTTCCTGTGAAGCATCCAAATAAACAAGCTCGTCGGTGACTTTGCCGTCTTTTACACGAAGATATGGAGTCTCAATAAATCCATATTCATTAACACGTGCGTAAGCCGCCAAGTTTAGAACCAAACCGATATTCGCACCTTCTGGCGTTTCCACTGAACAAATACGACCATAGTGAGTTGGGTGGGCGTCGCGAACCTCAAATCCAGCGCGCTCACGAGTCAAACCGCCAGGACCAGTCGAGCTCAAGCGTCGCTTGTGGCTCAATTCTGACAATGGGTTAACCTCGTCAAGCAACTGCGACAACTGGCTTGAAGTAAAGAATTCACGAACAGCTGCAACAATTGGACGAGCGTTGATCAGTTGACTTGGGCTAACACTTTCCAAATCAGCCACGCTCATGCGGTCCATTGCATTGCGTTGCATTCGAAGCATACCAACGCGGAATTGTCGGGCAATCAATTCACCAACCAAGCGAACTCGGCGGTTGCTCAATGCGTCAATGTCGTCAGCTGGCTCTTGCGTATTGTTCAAGCGAATAACTTCACGCAAAATCGCCACCAAATCGCTCATCTGCAATGTACGATTTTCTGCTGTATTTGCAACATCCAGACCCAAGCGTTGGTTCAATTTATAACGACCAACCCGCGAATAATCGAACCGCTTGAAGTCAAAGAACATTCGCTCAATCATCTGACGAGCATTATCAACTGTCGCCAAATCGCCTGGACGCAATCGACGATAAACCTCAATCAACGCCTCGTTTGCACCACGAGAAGTATCCTTGTCCAAAGTTTCGTCAATGTATTTTACGTCACCAGTATCAATATCAGCGAACAATTCCTTAATTTCGCTAGTCTTTGGATAGCCCAAAGCGCGCAACAAAGTCGTTGCTGGCATCTTGCGGCGGCGGTCAATTTTTACGTAAATTGCGCCGTTAGAAGCCGTCTCAAATTCCATCCAAGCTCCACGTCCTGGAATGATTTTTGCGCCGTAGTAATTACGTCCCGCTACCGTTTCAGCAGTGAAGAAAACACCAGCAGAGCGAATCAACTGGCTAACAACCACGCGCTCCGTACCGTTGATAATGAACGTACCGCGCTCGGTCATCCATGGATATTCACCGAGGTAAATTTCCTGCTCTTCAACTACACCGGTTGTCTTGTTTGTCAATTCAACTGTTGCGTGCAATGGAGCCTCAAATGTCAAGTTATTTTCTTTGGCAAATTGGTCAGTGTTTTTTGGCTCGCCAAAATAGTATTTGCCGAACTTTAACGACAACTTCTGACCAGTATAGTCGTCAATTGGATTAATTTCTGAAAATATCTCACTCAAACCTTTTTCGACGAACCAGCGCCAAGAATCTTTTTGGTGAGCGATTAAGTTTGGTAGCGGCAGGGCATTATCACCAGAGGTGAAATAGACGCGCTCGCTACTTGTGGTTGGTTTTTTTGCCACAGGCGTAAACACTCCTCGCTTTAATTAGTGGTTAATAGACGGCCGTGAAGATCTCTAATTCATAGCCCAAAATCACGATTTGCCTACTCGCAATTTTCACCCGCCATGAATACACTACTTCTATAACTACTCATTATGACGAAAAACGTCAATAAAATCAAGGGGTTTTACTAGTGTTTTTCAATATTATCAATCAACATATCATGAACTTCGTCAACTGTCCCGTCAGCAGAAATTACCGGAATTCCGTACGCCTCGGCAATCTCCAAATATCCATCGTCGACTTTTTTCTGAAAATCTTGCCCGCGCGACTCAAAAGTGTCAGGATTTTTCAGCTCGCCGCGCATAGAAATTCGCTCTTCCCGCTTATCACGACTCAAACTTAAAATAACCATAACGTCCGGCTTCAGATATTTTTCGTCAGTAAACAACTTCGTCAATCGCAAAATCTCTGACTCGTCATAACCTTCGCCTCGCCCCTGATAAACTAATGTCGAAATATAATTTCTCGCACTCAAAACAATTTCCCCACGCTCCAACGCAGGCTGAATTTTTTCCCGCCATAATTCACGCCGAGCCGCAGAAAATAGCGCTACATTCACCGCCGCAGAGCGAGCCAAATCGCCGTTTTTTATAACTTTTCGAAGTTCATTTGCTATCGGAGTTGATTTTTCCGGATCGTCACTTCCCGGCTCTTCAATCACGCAAACCGTTCGCCCGATTGACTGAAAGTATTCCGCCAATTTCGCGACCTGCGTCGACTTTCCTGTCCCGTCATTGCCCTCGATAACTATATATTTTCCCGCGTCGCTCATCATCACCTCGTAATCACAATGTGTGGCTTCTGTAGAAATACCATCCATTTTTTCGTTTTTCCATCAATTTTTATCAAGTGAGTATGCTGATGTATCATCGACTTGGTTTTGCTGCCTTGGGCTCGAGCGTAAATTGAATAGCCACTAGATTCAAACCTAGCAACCTGATTCATATAGTCAATTTTTTCCTCATCGCTCAAATTTGCCAATGAGTCCACGTGTCGTTTCGGTATCACCATCAAATGGTCGTCCACACCGCAGCCATCCCAAAAATCATAGCCAAATCGATTTTTAATGATTAGGCAATGCTGCGTTTCTTCTACGACTTGACTAGTGTGCTGTTTTACCAATTGACAGAAGTCGCAACTTTCAGATCTATTACTTTTC
The DNA here is from genome assembly GCA_024330325.1 of Candidatus Nanosynbacter colneyensis. GTDB lineage: Bacteria > Patescibacteriota > Saccharimonadia > Saccharimonadales > Saccharimonadaceae > Nanosynbacter. The sequence continues at coordinate 3,365 of JANDWE010000085.1, forward strand.
TTATGATTCTTATATTCTTTTTCTTTTGTCCGCCAACGGAAAATTGAGCCAGTCATCATTATAAAACCCCCTCGCTTAGACCCGAAATTTCCATCGGTTTATGCCGACGATCCTTAAACGCCCGCGGCAACATCATTTCAGGTCGCCAAGTTTTTATCAATTCATCCAAATCGTCAGTGTGCTGATATTTACCGCTCATTCCGCCGCGCCCACTAGCATATCCGCCGTCAACCTGACCAGTGTGATGAAAAATCAATTGCCCAATTCTCTCGCCGACAGGCAAAACTACGCTCTCATGCTTATTCAAATTGTAAATCTCAAGCGTAATCCGATTAATATATCCCGGATCAACCCAGCCAGCATCAAAACACACCGCCACGCCGTTTCGTCCCCAAGAGCTACGACTTTTCACCTCAGCCGCGCCGCCATGCGTTCGAATCCCAACAAATTCGTGCGTGTGTGCCAAAATTCGCTCACCAGGCTTCAGTACGATAATCGGATGATCTGGCGGAATATTCTTAAATTCCCGAAAACCGTGCCGCTCACACCATTCGGCGTGCGGAATCGCCTTAAGTGGACCCTTGAAATATCGATTGACATCAGACTCGTCAAACGGATTATAAACTCGCGAAATATCATCATATTCCTGTTTATAAAAATTAAAGCCTAGCGTAAAATCTAAGCTGGCTTCCGATACGTTTTTTGGGTTGAACGGCGTACAGACAATTATCCCGTCTTCAATCGCCGCTAATATATCTTTATTTGAGTACACGCTCACTAAACACCTCCCATTGCGTGATTTTTCTACCAAATCTTATTATGGCAAGTTTACGCATTTCTATCAAGCTTTCAGTAAATTTTACAGCATGTTAAACTGAAATTATGGAAAAAGCCATTATTGTAGCTTACGATAAAAACCGCGCCATCGGACAAAATGGCGATATGCCGTGGGGGCGAAGTTTACCGGCCGACTTGGCGAATTTTAAGCGTTTGACGAGAAATAGCAATGTCATTATGGGCAGAAAAACGTTTGAGTCAATTGGTTCGCGACCACTTCCAGACAGAGAAAATATTGTCATTTCATCCAAGCCAACTGGCATCAAAAAAGTTCTTACAGCTATGAATTTGCAGAGCGCCCTAGCTTTATCACGGTATCCAACTTTTATTATTGGTGGCTCGCAAGTTTATAAAGACGCGCTGAATACTCCGGAAATTGACACCATTTATGCCACGGAAATTGACGCCGAATTCCCCGATGCTGACACTTTTTTCCCAGAGATAAATATGAACATATGGGAGGAAGTGAATCGAATACATCACCCAGCAGATGCTGAAAATAGTTACGATTTTGATTTTGTGATATATAAAAGAAAATAGCCTTCTTAAGTTGACAGTATTTAATATTTGTGGTATGATAAAGCGCATGAACGAACGATCTATAATACGCGCTACAACATCTGAATATATGGAAAACACTCCAATTGCAGATCTGCCAGAAGGCAAAACAATATTACTATCTGGCAAACCTACCGAAGCAAACAACACAACATTCAATGATAAAGTTCCCGTCATAGAAAAATGGACAGACGAAGACGGAAGAACTAGAAT
>JANDWE010000082.1 GCA_024330325.1 Candidatus Nanosynbacter colneyensis
GATATGACTAATCCAATTGGGTTGAATATGTTTGAGTTCGACACTCCAGAACTCAAACATATTCAACCCAATTGGATTAGTCATATCAGCAGGATTAAAATAGATAATATCCTCAACGCGTTCTTTTGGAACCTTGCCTAATAAAGATTCAACCAAATCACCGTGCGGATCAATAAAGGCGAATCCTCGACCGTCCATCATATCCTGATATGCCATATTCTCTTGCAATACAGACTTACCAACGCCTGTTTGACCAATAATATATACGTGACGACGACGGTCTTTTGTCCCGATTCGAATAGGCTTCTTGACTCCTCGAAATTCGTTATACCCAATCAGCAAACCCTCATCCAAAACGTCTGTTGGTCCATCAACCTGCTTGGACATCTGTCGCTTAACTTGTGAAGTCGGTATCGCGTTAGCTCCAGGTAAATGGAATAACGTTGCCATTTCTACACTGTTGAGAATATTACTACGAGTTTCCTGAGGGAAGAACCTCATAATATAAGCTGTTGTCATTTCCTCAACATTCCTGGTTAAAGAGAACTTAAACCCATTATTACGCGGTGAGTCAAATAACGAGAAGGCTGCTATTATATTTTTTAACAGCACTTGAGAGCGTGCTGCAGTGTTTGACGAAATTACAACACGCACCAAAACTTCATACGCAGGATAGCGAGCTTTTTCGCTGATAGCATCCACTTCCGCCTGCTCTAAAGATGTTAGCTGCTTGTCCTCAGAATTAGAACCACCGTCTTTTTCATTATTCTCTGGCGGTTTCCACAGAGCCTCCATAATATCCATAGGAGCAACACCACCAAAACCCTTCTTTTTACCCTTATTTTTCTTCATGCCGTCAATATGAGACTCTGAGGTCTTAGACCAACCGTCATACGCCGGACGTAGTAAAAATTGCACACCTATTCCATCTTCTTTGGACGCCGAAGATAAAGCATTTAATAATGCCCTGGAGGCATCTCTTTTCGACTCCTGATAAGTCGATATTGGATAAACAAAGGACTTTTTCAGGGTGAATTCGCCGCCGATGGTTCCGCTCATCTTGCCGACCTTGCTGAATATATTAGTATCAGATACCTCTTCTAGCCTAGCAGAAGGATATGCTGCCGCTACAGCTTGACGAATAACATCAACTAACACTAGCGGAACAACAGCATAATAATGAACTAACCCACCATGTGCAACAATCTCAAACGATATATGACGTTGGCCGTAGACTTTACTTTTGAACCCTTTAGTCGCCGTACTTGAGATAATGTTATACATCACCTGGGCTTGCGACAACACCTCTTCAGTTAAATCTCGCTCATCTCGATTTGAGCTATTAACGTCCTCACTTGTCGGAGGCAAATGTATAAGCAACGGCACCATCTTCAAGCCTCGTTCATAATTTTTGGCCTCTCTCAGCATATTACGATACAACACAAAAGCTACCGCAGAACCAGCGGCTATAATAACAATCGCGATAAAACTAACTATCAAAGGACCCGCACCCATATAAAACCCTACTTACTACCGTCGTCATTTTGACCTAAAGTCTTATTATATCGTTTTTTTAAATAATCAGCCTGCAGCTGTGCAATAACTCTATTCCTCTCATAAGGATTATCTTTTGTTAAAGCTATAATCTTTTTAACTTTATCCACCCATTCTCTTTCTATCAAGTCTTCATCGGCTGCCACCAGAGGAGTGTCATCATCAGCTGCCACCCCCGACTGCTTCGTACTTTGAGCGTCGTTCTGAGATAAAGGAACTGTTGTAGTATTATCAACAGGTAAAGCCACGGGAATATTGTTATATTGTTCAACCCTAGCACCAAGTGATTTCTCAGACTCTCTTCCGATCTCAGGATTTAATGATGTATTTTCTACATTATACTCACCGCCACCTATATTTTGTGGCTGCACCTCAGGAGTCCTATTAACTTGTGGCAGTTCGGGATTCATAAATATATTGTACCACGTAACTACTTAAAATACACGACTACATTCAGGACGAGATTAGTATCTTTTATGTATAAAAAAACACGCCAGCAATTCAAACACACCAAGTAATAATATCTCAAAAATCCCAACATCTCCCATCGATTGCATACCCACATAAATAACTGGAGCAAGAGAGATTACAGTAGAGTAATAATACGTCTTATACTTAGATTCATTACGACTATTCTTGAAATTAAAAAATTTCGCAGCTATTCGCTCCGATGTTAAAAATACTACATAAGTTAGACAGATAAATAGCACATACAAACATACAAAAAACGCTAAAATCCCAAACGGACCAGCAGAACTCGGGCTTGTCGCGTTCAAAATAACCGCAGTCAAAATCAATGCAACCAACGCTATAAAACTGATTATCTTCATCCCCATACTCACATCATACTATACACAAGAAGCCTGAGCGATAATACTATAGCATATAGACACAAACCATCCGCCGATAAAAAATAACTATTAGGCGCGGGTGCTACTTGCCTATTACCGCTCGAGGCGATTTGACCGCTCCTTAATTAAGGAGCATCCTTGCAGTGTTCCTCTGCATACATCCAGGATTCTCACCGCTAACTATTTAACGAGGATTAACTGGATGTATGCGGTACTAACCGCGCGCTCAACGCTTTTACAATTTGCGAATGTCGTAAAGGCGGAGCATTGGCTGCGTCATTATAAAAATCATGCAGCCAACTATCCGTCGATTTATACGCAAAAAGCGGCTTTATATAAATTTTATTGTTAATGTATTTTTGCTTTTTTATTTTTCTAAAAGCTTAACCTTATGCTAGCATAGCCCTATTTAGATGTCAACCATTACTCAGTCAAAAAG
>JANDWE010000021.1 GCA_024330325.1 Candidatus Nanosynbacter colneyensis
ATGGCAGAATTCTACGACTTCTTTACGGAGTTCAGCCAACTCATCGTCATTATCGCGATTATCTATTGACCGCCTCATCCATTCCGCGATTTTTTCCATGTCGTCTTCTTTGGCGCCTCGCGTTGTGACGGCTGGCGTGCCTAAGCGAATACCGCTTGGTCTGAACCTTGGCAGAGGGTCGTCCGGAATCGCATTAGCATTAAGCGTTAGACCGATTTTATCCATGGCGATTTCCGCTTCCTTGCCGTCAATACCGAAGCTGCTGTGAATATCTGCCAGAATTAAATGGTTGCTGGTGCCACCAGTTACTAACTTAAAACCGCGTTTTTGCAATTCTTCCGCCAGTCTTTTTGCATTTTTAACAATTTGCTCGGCGTAATCTTTGAATTCTGGCTGTAAAGCTTCGCCAAATGCTACGGCTTTTGCAGCGATGGTGTGCATGTGCGGTCCGCCTTGCGTGCCAGGGAATACTGCTCGATCAATCAACGTAGGCAAATTCTCGAGAGTTTTCTCTGGTTTTTTCAATGGATTGCCAACTATTCCTCGACTAAGAATCAGCCCGCCTCGTGGTCCACGCAGAGTTTTATGAGTTGTTGTGGTGATTACATGAAAGCCATAGTCGAACGGGTTTTTGGCAACGCCACTAACGATTAGCCCCGCAATATGGCTCATATCTGCCATTAGCATAGCGCCAACCTCATTGCCAATTTCAGCAAATTTTTCGTAATCTAGCTCTCGTGGATATGCCGAAAATCCCGCCAAAATTATCTTTGGTTTGTGCTTTAAGGCTAATTGACGAATTTCTTCATAGTCAATTTCGCCAGTGTCGATATTTTTTATGCCATAGCGAATGAAGTTGTATTCTCTGGCACTGCGGGTAACTGGAGCGCCGTGAGTAAGATGACCGCCGTGAGCCAAATCCATAGCCAGAATAGTGTCGCCAGGCTCGCACCAAGCGTAATAAACCGCCTCATTAGCTTGCGCTCCAGAATGTGGCTGGACATTGGCGTGATCTGCTTTGAAAAGTTTTTTAGCGCGGTCAATCGCCAGCTGCTCGACTTGATCGGTGTTTTCTTGTCCGCCGTAATAGCGTCGACCAGGGTAGCCTTCTGAATATTTATTAGTGAAAACACTACCGAGCGCCTGAAGCACATCTGATGAAACGTAATTCTCGCTAGGAATTAGTTCCAGGCCGTCCGTTTGGCGCTTTTTTTCTGCTTTTATAAGTTCTTCAATTTGCTTGTCTTTCATGACTAAACCTCCATTAATACTTATTATATCATTGCTTATATATATCATCAGTGATATAATTTACGCATGATAAAAGACAGGTATCTTCAAAAAATCGGCAATTTAATCGCTGAAAATCGTCAAAAACAGGGACTAACTCAGACTCAGTTGGCTGAAGCGATTGGTACGTCGCAAAGTGCTATTAACCGCATTGAAAACGGGGGTCAGAATATTAGCATTGAGATGATTGCTCGAATTAGTGAAGTACTTAATAACAATATTGTAACCGTAAACCATTCCGGAAAAATGAATTTTAAGGTAACTGGCGGCAAAAAATTGTCTGGTGAGATACAAGTTAAGACTAGTAAAAACGCCGCAGTGGGTCTTCTTTGTGCGAGTTTGTTGAATAAAGGGAAGACGACGCTTAGGAAAGTGGCGCGAATTGAGGAGGTCAACCGAATTATCGAGGTTTTGAACTCGATTGGCGTTAAAACTCGTTGGTTGGATGGCAGTGATCTTGAGATTGTGCCGCCAGCGCGCTTGAAGCTTGAAGATATGGATATTGCTGCGGCGAAGAGAACTAGGACTGTGATTATGTTCCTTGGTCCGCTACTGCATCAATATGACGATTTCAAATTACCGTTTGCTGGCGGCTGTAATTTGGGTAAACGCACGGTCGAGCCGCACCTTAGTGGTTTGAGGCATTTTGGAATGAACGTCACGGCGGAGACTGATTATTATCACGCAAAAACTGATGTCAATTCTGGTGATCGAACAATTTTGTTGACGGAGCGTGGCGATACGGTGACGGAAAATATAATTATGGCTGCGGCGTTGTCGCCAAATACCACCATTATTCGTAATGCTAGCCCAAATTACATGGTTCAAGACGTCTGTTTCTTCTTGAAAAAGTTGGGTGTGAAAATTGAGGGAATTGGTACGACAACCTTGAAAATTACGGGCCGTAAACGAATTAGTAAAAATCTGGACTATTATCCGAGCGAAGATCCGATTGAAGCGATGAGCTTTATTGCGGCGGCTGTAGTGACGGATTCGGAAATTACTGTTCGTCGTGCGCCGATTGAATTCTTGGAGATTGAATTAGCGACATTGGCGGAAATGGGTCTTAAATTTGAACTCAGCAAGGAATATTTTGCTAATAACGGACAAACTCGTTTGGTTGATATTAAATTGCAGCGCTCCAAACTCCAGGCTGCCAAGGATAAACTTCACGCCTTGCCATTTCCTGGAATTAATATGGACAATTTGCCGTTCTTGGGGCTTATTGCGACGGTGGCCGAGGGGCGCACGTTGGTCCACGACTGGAGTTATGAAAACCGAGCAATTTACTTTACAGAGCTAAGCAAGCTGAATGCGCAAATCGAGCTGGTTGATCCACACCGTGTTTATATCACTGGTCCAACAAGATGGAAGCCGGCCGACGTTGTTGCTCCGCCAGCGCTTCGTCCGTCCGTTGTGATACTTTTGGC
>JANDWE010000066.1 GCA_024330325.1 Candidatus Nanosynbacter colneyensis
CTATCATCACCAATGACCTTCAACGCCGCCGCCTGCGCGAATTGCGGAAAATCGTCATCAGGATTTAATTCTACACCGCCGACGTCTTGAACGTCATAGCCATTCTTAACCAAATAGGCAAAAACTTTTTCCTTCAACATAAAGCCACGATGGTCAGATCCGAGGTAGATTTTCATAATTTTAGTATAAGCGTTTTCGATGTTTTTTGCAAGGGAAAGTTAGGTATTTTATCAGAGGTAGGATGTAGCTATTTGACAAAAAGTATTGACATTTCGTGGCTTGTATGATATATATATTAGCTTTTCAAACCGTGAAAAGCAACTCCCGGGGAGTTCACCCCGGTTGAGGTCGCGGTTTTGAAAGGCCGCACCTCAAGATCTTCCCTAGGAGGATAAATCATGCCCACCACTTCTTTGGCTGTAGTCGTAGCTATCACTCTGATCGCCGGTATGTTTGTGACCTCAGTCACAGCGCTGTACCGTCACCGACTGGTCGCAGCAAGCATGTTCGCGGCAGCCGACTTCGCCGCAATCCACCTCGCACTTATCCTGAGTGCGTGGATGGAACTGGAAGAGATGAGGGCATCGGGGGTACCGTATTACCCGTATTACCCCGGATTATCATCACTATCGACGATAGTGTATGACGCTCCCGCCTATATGGCGATCGTCTTCCTCGTAATCGCCATCGCGATGGTGATCGTCGACAAGATTCGTCGACGCCGCGGCTGAGATGCTCCGCGCCAGCAGAGGCGCGAGACAATAAATGTCTGTAAAATCGTCAATATCTGGCGTCCCCGCACTATCACGGTGCGGGGTTATTTCCTTTTTGGAAGATGGCCTTATTCACTCTTTTTCAGATAATACGCCACATCCGCCACCAGTTCAACCAGCCGGTTCGAATAGCCCCATTCATTGTCATACCAAACCATAACCTTGATCAAATTACCGCCAACTACCTTCGTTAACGGAAGATCGACAATTCCAGAATATGAATTGCCAATGAAGTCGCGGCTCACCAAAGGTTCCTCAGAAACACCCAAAATGCCTTGATAGAAATTACTCTGGGCGGCTTTTTTGAACGCGTCATTTACCTGCTCGACAGTTACGTCTTTCCTGAGAAGCGCCGTCACGTCACTAAGCGACACTACTGGAGTCGGTACGCGCACGCTGAGTCCGTCAAATTTTCCAGTTAATTGCGGTAAGGTTTTAGTTACAGCAATTGCGGCGCCAGTCGTAGTCGGGACAATATTTTCGGCAGCGTTGCGACCTTCTCTAAGATCCTTAGATGGCGCGTCTTGGAGTTTTTGGCTAGCCGTATAGCTATGCACCGTCGTTAGCATTGACTTTTCAACGCCAAACTCCGCGTCCAAAATCGCCATAACCGCACCCAGAGAATTGGTCGTGCAGCTAGCATTAGACACGATTGGTGTCGCGTTTTTTACCTTGTCATCGTTAGTTCCCAGAACAATCGTATCGACTCCCTCAGACTTCGTCGGACCACTGATAACCACACGCTTTGCGCCAGCCGTTAAGTGCTTGCCCGCGCCATCTTTATCGGTGAAAAATCCTGTCGATTCAATCACCACATCAATATTTAAATCTCGCCACGGCAGATTTTCTGGATCTTTCTCAGCCAGCACCTTAACCGACTTGCCCTCAATAATCAGTTCGTTTTCCGTAAAATCAACTTGACGTCCGTACTCGCCGTAATTGCTATCATGCTTCAACAAATACGCCAAAGTTTTCGTATCAGTCAAATCATTGATCGCAACAATTTCCAAGTCGCTTCGCTCGTTAGCAATCTTAAACGCATTGCGCCCGATTCGCCCGAAGCCGTTAATTGCTATTCTCGTTACAGCCATATCGCCCTCCCTGTTAGATATTTTCGCTTTAGCTTTAGCTTTTCCTTATTATACTACAAAGTTGTATAATATAAATATGACGCGCGAAGAGTTATTGTCAATCGCTGAACAAAAATACGACGAAGTGCCAGTATTGGTTTTAGCGAGCGCAATCGATTACGCCACGGAAAAGCACGCTGGACAAAAGCGCAAAAGTGGCGAACCCTACATTAATCACCCATTGGCGGTGGCGGGAATTCTGATTGAATGGGGTATGGACATTGATACAGTCGTGGCGGGAGTTCTGCACGACACCGTTGAAGATACCGACGCAACTTTGGATGATTTGGAGAGTTTATTTGGACGCGATGTGGCGTTTCTGGTGGATGGCGTAACTAAAGTTTCACAAGCTCGCGCCGGGATGCGAAATTTGGATAGTTATTTACCACACACGAAGGACAATTTGACCAAGTTAATGATTGCCGTGGGTGAAGATGTGCGCGTGATAATTATCAAGCTAGCCGACCGCCTGCACAACATGCGAACCTTGCAATTTATGACGCCAGAAAAGCAGAAAAAAATTGCCAGAGAGACGATTGAGGTTTTTGCGCCGCTGGCCGACCGCTTAAATATGGGGCGAGTTCGCGTTCAATTGGAAGAGCTGAGCTTTAGATATTTGATGCCGAAAGCTTTTCAAGAAACCAAAAATTTGATGGACAGTCGACTGAAAAAATCGCAACGAAAATTGGATCACGTTCGCCGCGAAGTTGAAGCGCGGCTGAAGGCGGAAAAGCTAGTTTTCCAGATGGACGGACGCGTTAAGAGTGTTTATAGTCTGTTTAAGAAATTGGACAAAGTTGGCGATATTGATAAGATTTATGATTTGATTGCCCTGAGGATAATTGTCGACGATTTATCGACTGGATATTTGGTTCTGGGGATTTTACACGATATGTATCAGCCGATGTATGAACGAATAAAAGATTACGTTGCCAATCCAAAGCCGAATGGCTATCAAAGCCTGCACACGACCGTGCAAACGCCAAGTGGGCAAATTGTCGAATTCCAGATTCGAACCAAAGAAATGCACGAATACGCCGAGCGTGGTTTGGCCGCCAGCTTCCATTACAATGAGCAAAAATTGACCGACGCCTATAAAAAAGGAAAAATCGGAACTATGCCAGCCGATTTGTCATGGATTCGCGAACTTCAAGAAGCAGCCGCTTTAATTAGCGAAGGAAAGCGATTCGATTCCAACAAATTCCGAATGAAGCTGTTTTCTGATAGAATTTTCGTATATTCACCAAAGGGCGACATTTATGATTTACCTCGCGGAGCATTTCCATTGGATTACGCCTACCGAATTCACTCCGACATTGCGGCGCGCGCAAGTGGATTTAAGATCAATGGCGTAATGAAGCCATTCAATTACAAATTACAGCACGGCGACACAATTGAAGTCTTAACAAGCAAGTCCGCTCGTCCAAAACCAGATTGGCGAGACGTCATAATTACGCCACACGCCAAAGATAAATTACGCTTACAATTATCCCACTCAAACGGCATCTTACAACAATTAACTGGCGGCGTTTCCTCGTTCTTCCGACACAAGTAACGCTCGCCAGTCTCTCGGTTTTAATCAATAATCAAACGCGATTTATTTTTCATTCCAACGAGTAATTGACTCGCGGATGATTTGCTTTGCTCTTTCTACGTCGCCGAATCCCTTGACTACTGTTGAGCCAGGCTTCTTCAAATCCTTGTAGTGATTGAAATGGTGCTCGATTTGCTTCAACAATTGTGAAGGTAGATCTTCTAGTGAGTTGATTGCGTTGCCGGTGTTTCGGTCGTCGGCTGGCACAACAATAACCTTGTCGTCAACTTCATTATCGTCAACAAATTCCAACACGCCGATAACTTTTGCTTCCATAAAAATACCAGTTGTCAGCGGCTCGTCGGTGATAATTAGTGCGTCCAATTCGTCGCCATCTTCATCCAAAGTCTGTGGAATGAAACCGTAGTTTGTCGGCTTTGCAAAAATAGCTGGCTCAACACGGTCCAACTGCATCACTGCAAGCTCGCGGTTCCACTCGATCTTATGACTTGATCCCTGTGGAATCTCAACAACTACATTTACGATGCCGTTTTCGACATCACCAGGTGTTAAAATTTGATTAAAATCTGCCATTTTTTACTCCTCTCTGGCTTTTTCTTGTAAATATTCACGAATCTGCAGCGCTGCCACCGCACCTTCACCAACCGCCGAAGCGATTTGCATAGTTGCCCCCGAGCGTACATCGCCAGAAGCAAAAACGCCAGGAATATTAGTGTGCAGGTGTTCGTCGGTAATGATGTGTCCGCCCAAATCCAACTCAACGTCCGAATTTGCTAGGAATTGTGTGTTCGGAATTAGCCCAATAAACACAAACAATCCGTCAGCGGTAAATTCTTTCTGCTCGCCGTTTTGGGTCGATTTAACGCCGTAAAACTTATCGTCCTTGACAATAATTTCATCAGTCGTTGCACCGATGTGAACGGTAATTTTTCCATCATCGACATACTTCTGCAAATCTTTTTGCAAAATATCACTAGCGCGCAATTTGCTGCGAACCAATAGATCAATATGACTAGCGTATCGCGTCAAAAATATCGCTTCTTGCACCGCTGAGTTTCCGCCACCGACAACGATTAGATTCTTATCGCGATAAAACGCGCCGTCGCAAGTCGCACAGTAATGCACGCCTCGACCATACAATTCGTCTTCGCCCGGAACGCCTAATTTGCGGTGATTCGAACCAGTCGCTAGCAAAACTGACTTCGCGCGAACAGATTGATCGTCAATCGTCAGCTCCAACTCGCCATCAACTTGCTTCAATTCCGTCACGTCGCCATATTCAATCTTCGCACCAAATCGCTCCGCCTGTTGTTGCAATTCAGACGCCAATTTCATTCCCGTAACGCCCTCAGCAAATCCAGGATAATTGTCAATTTGATCAGTAATCGCCGCCATTCCGCCGACCACGCCACGCTCATACAATATCGTGTCGACATCTTCACGCGACAAGTAAATTGCCGCCGTTAACGCGCTTGGACCAGCGCCAACAATAACAACATCTTTAGACATTAAAACCTCGCGATCGATAATATTGCTTCATCACTTCTGGCATTTCCGGCTCTGGAATATCGGCTGGCTTTTCAATAGCCATCACCACGAACTTAAGTGGAGAATTTGCAGGAATTTTATCGCCCTGAGCTTTGTCACCATAAGCCTTGTTGGCTGGAATTGTTAGTTCGCGCACGCCGCCAATTTTCATACCAATCAAGCCCTCTTTCCAACCCTGAATGACTGCAGTATTTGCCGGGCCATCCATATTGAGCGGGGCTTTCAACTTGCCGTCAGCAATTGATTGATCGAAAATCTCACCCTTAGCGTTCCAGCCAATGTAATAAACAGCCAACTTGGTGTCGTCCTTAACCTCAGCGCCTTCGCCCTCAACCAAATCTTCCTTAACAAGCTCTTTCACGTCGCCAGCTTCAAACGCGCTAACTCGTGAGCTAAACTCAGAAAACTTGCCGTAATATTTTTGACTCAATTCATTAGCCTGAGCCTCTACTTTCTTTTTTCGCTCGTCAGTAGCCTTGGTGTATTCATCCTGAGCTTTCTTAAGCGCGGCTTGGTCCTTGGCC
>JANDWE010000020.1 GCA_024330325.1 Candidatus Nanosynbacter colneyensis
ATTGCGCTAGATCGTTTGAACAATAGACGCTTGCAACTGGAAATCGAGGAAGCGGCGCTAAAAAAAGACAAATCCGACCACGCCAATATTCGCAAAGATGAAATCAAGGAGCAAATTGCCAAAATTCGCGCAAAAGCCGAAGTGATTGATAAAAAATGGCAACACGAAAAAGACATTTTGCAAACCGTCAACACGACTACCGAAAAAATGGACAATCTGCGCTCACAATTAGAAATTGCTGAACGTGACGCAGACTTAGCCACCGCCAGCCGCATTAAATATGGCGATTTGCCGGAGCTGGAGAAAAAATTAGCAAGCGCCCGCGAGGAGCTAGCGGCGATTCCAACTCACGACCGATTGCTTCGCGAAGAAGTTACGCCCGACGATATCGCTGGCGTGGTGGCGCGCTGGACCGGAATTCCAGTGGAGCGATTGATGGAAAGCGAATCCAGCAAATTGACCAAATTGGAAGAATCGATCAGCCGCCAAGTCATCGGACAAGATCGCGCCGTGGTAGCCGTAGCAAGCGCCATCCGTAGGTCGCGCGCTGGACTTGGCGATATTAATCGACCGATTGGCTCATTCCTATTCCTCGGCCCTACTGGCGTGGGAAAAACAGAGGTCGCACGTAGTTTATGCCGTGAATTATTCGACGACGAGCACGCCATGATTCGAATTGACATGAGCGAATATATGGAACGCCACGCCGTAGCCAGATTGATCGGTTCGCCTCCAGGATATGTCGGCTACGATCAGGGTGGTCAATTGACGGAAGCTGTTAGGCGACGCCCTTATAGCGTGGTTTTGTTTGACGAAATCGAAAAAGCACACCCCGACGTGTTTAACGTTCTATTGCAAGTTTTGGACGACGGCCGATTGACGGACGGACAAGGGCGAACGATTGACTTTAGCAACACCATTATCATCATGACCAGCAACGTCGGATCGCAAATGATTATGGACTACACAGGTGATGACATTAGCTCTCTCGACAATCAAATTTTAGAGACGCTTCGTGGTCATTTCCGTCCAGAATTCTTAAACCGAATCGACGACATCGTGATTTTTGACCGAATCCGTCCTGAATCGATGCGTGCAATTGTTGACGTGCAATTAGAAAAAGTTGTTCGCCAAGTTAAGGATAGTCGCGACATAACGCTGAATTTTGACAATAGCGTTCGTGACATGTTGGCGCGAGACGGCTACGACCCAAGTTTCGGCGCTCGGCCACTTAAGCGTTTGATTCAAAAACGCGTGCTTGATCCTTTGGCGCTCGAACTGATCGACGGACGAATTCACGACGGTGATACAGTAAAAGTTGCCGCCGTGGATGATCGAATTGCCTTTACGAATATCGTATAATAGATATATGAACCAAATTCGCAGCGAGTACTTGGAAAATCATACCAACAAAACCTATCAAGAGCGGATGAACCAGACAGCGTCATCCAAATTCGGAGCCATCGAAAAACACCTTGGTAAAAACGTTAAATTGCTTGATTTCGGTTCTGGTTTCTCGCCAGAATTCATCAAACAAGTGACGCAAACAGGAACTCACTACGTAGCCT
>JANDWE010000069.1 GCA_024330325.1 Candidatus Nanosynbacter colneyensis
AGCAACAGCCGCTGATAACGCCTGCATTTGACGAAGATTATCACCCGGCTTAAGCGGTGGCTTGAGGCTACGTATAAGGAAAAATCCGACAAATGATGCCAGCATTTCCGCGTTCAACTCACCCAGCCACGGCGTTACGTCATGACCATGTCGCGCCATATCAACCAGAAATTCTGTCGCACCAGATCCCTGGGGCGCATAGGAAGCCCAGTTCCAGTCAACCAACTTCAACTCACCAGTTTGCGGATTAAATGCCAGATTATCACTACGAACATCCGAATGATTAAAGCAATCTTCCGTCTGCTTGACAAATTCTTTAGCGCGCATCGAAATATCAGTCAACTCATCGCGCTTTTCTAACAGCTCAATTATAGCCTGACAACGCCGCTGATTAATCTCCAACTGACTTGGCAATAGTTTTTGATAATTATCAATCAACCGACGACGAATATCAGCGTCAGCAATAATCTGATCAATCCCATCATCTAAGCCAAGCTTTTCCGTCGCAAACGGTTGTAGTTGCAATTCTTCAATTAGCTCCTGCGGCAATTTTATTTTTTCCAACTCGCGAACCGCGGTTATCACCGTCGAAATATAACGTTCCGCGACAGAGTTATCCGTCGGAGGTTGCCATAACCACCCGTCTGACGAAGCGTAACTGCTCGTCATCAGCACGTGACCATCATCGGCCAATTCAGTCCAATCAGCAACATATTGCGGATAAGTTTTCTGCAACAAACGCGTTACTGCATAATCTTTTTTTAGCCAGCCTAGTTCCCGCTCACCCTTATCCGACAATAAATTAGCATCAACTTCTTTAACGAAAATCGTTCGATCACCAGACGACACTAACGCTCGACGATTAAGCGAAAAGCCGCCACTTACTGGCGTGATCCGTAATTCAGATAAATCAACGTTTAGCTCCGTCGCCGCACACTGTAAGGCTCTGTCGGTTAATAATTTATCGTGATCTGGCAATGTTTCCATGCGTAAATTATAGCATATTCTATCTGTTATTACTTTGGAATGACTAGTATAAATTCTGCGCCAGCTGACGGCTTGCTTTTGATGCGAATAGTGTAACCGCAGCGATCCGCCAAGGTTTTAGCAATTGCCAGCTCCAAACCATAACCCGACGCGTCGGTCCGAGTCCGTGCTGCATCTGCACGATAAAATCTCTCGAAAATATGCTTTTGATCATTTGACGAAATGCCTGGTCCATTATCTTTAACTATAAATTCCACGGAATTCTTATTCAGCCTAGCCCAAATCTTCACTTCGCCGACTTTTTGCGGCGCGTATTTAATAGCATTGTCCACCAAAATTGATAAAATCTGACGAACCGCATTTGCCTGTAAAACTACTTTTTGACCATCTGGAGCGT
>JANDWE010000156.1 GCA_024330325.1 Candidatus Nanosynbacter colneyensis
TGCCTAGTTCGCCGACCTGAAATACGTCCAAGCTAAAACGATATTTCCCGTCAACACTTACATTGACACGATTTTTATCACGAGCCTGAAGAGAAATATCGGTGATTTTCATAAAACTATTATAGCGCTAAAACTATACGCTAGCTACTGGTGGACTATTCGACCACCTCAACCACTTTGCCATGCATGCCGTTATAACAAGCAGCGGCACGCGGCTTAGTAATAACCGGCAGTTGGCGCGGAATGGCGCTCATATCGACATCGCCAAGTGTACCAGCCTCGACACACCCAATCGTAATGTGTGGACGAAATCCATCGATATCCAGCCCCGGATGAATATCATCCAGCATTTCAAGCAACTTCCGACGCACTTCAACCATCCAGGAGGTTTTCTGTACACGCAATTCAACCCAAACACAGTTACCAGCTTCATCTGGCAAGAAGTTGACACCGTCAAGTACTAGTTTATCTAGGGACGGCAACGCGGCGGCAGCTAACTTGAGACGCGGTATATCCTGCTCAGTTACATTGATTAGCGTTGCGTGTGGAATAAACTCACCGAAATCAAGGTTCATTTTTTCTGACAGCTCTCGAAGGTAAGCGGTCTGCTCGTCATCAAAAACAAGATTAACTGACGCCATGTGGTGTTCGGCTGAATATCTGGACTCTACTGCTCGCATTACTTTTCCTCCTCCTTCACTTTATCACGCACTTTCTGATCAATTTCCGCCAGAACCTCAGGATTTTCCTTCAAATAATTCTTCGTTTTGTCGCGCCCTTGACCAATCGTTTCGCCGTTATATTTATAAAATGCACCCGACTTTTCAATTATACCATGCGTTGCCGCCAAGTCCAAAATATCGCCAGTTTTACTAATTCCCTCGTTGTACATAATGTCAAATTCAGCCACGCGGAACGGCGGTGCAATCTTATTTTTCACGACCTTAATTTTTGTGCGGTTACCAATAATATCATCGCCAACTTTAATCTGACCAATTCGACGAATATCAATTCGTTGCGACGCATAAAATTTCAAGGCATTACCGCCAGTTGTCGTTTCAGGATTGCCAAACATCACGCCAATTTTCATACGAATCTGATTGATAAAGATCACCGTGGCTTTTGACTTATTGATAATTCCCGTCAATTTACGTAGAGCCTGACTCATCAATCGAGCCTGAAGACCCATATGAGAATCACCCATATCGCCATCAATTTCAGCCTGTGGCGTCAAGGCAGCCACCGAGTCGACTATCACCAAATCCACCGCATTAGAACGAACCAACGTTTCCGTAATTTCCAATGCCTGCTCACCGTTATCCGGCTGAGAAACCAACAAATTTTCCGTGTCCACACCCAGACGCTTGGCGTATGCTGGATCAAGGGCGTGCTCGGCATCAATAAACGCTGCCGTTCCACCCTGCTTCTGAATTTCTGCAATAGCGTGAAGCGTCAATGTTGTCTTACCTGAGCTTTCTGGACCATAAATTTCTATGATACGGCCTTTTGGATATCCGCCACCGAGCGCCAAATCCAAACTCAAAGCACCAGAAGGAATTACTTCAACATCAACTTTATGAGCCTCGCCCAATTTCATAATTGATCCGTCACCAAATTGCTTGGTGATTTGATCCATTGCTAGACCAAGCGCCTTAAGCTTACCTTCATCAACTTTTTTATCCGATGCCTGACTTGACTTTTCTGGATTTACTGTTTTACTGTCTGATTTTGCCATAGCATTCCCTCCTTAGTTACTTCCTTTATTATACCGATTTGTCGCAAGATTTGCTATAATTACATTCATGAATAAGCGAAACGGTTTCACTATTATTGAACTTTTGGTTGTAGCGACTTTCTTGATTATCATCGCAATCTTAGGTTTCTCACAATATACAAAATTGACCAACGAATCAGACAATGCCAAAAAACGCACCGCGATTAACGCCATGCATTATAGCCTGGAAGAAGGTTTTTACGTTAAAAATGGCTATTACCCAGAGAAGTTAGAAGAAGGTACGCTTCCGACTATGGATCCTGCATTGTTAAAAGATCCACAAGGTAAGAAAATTGGCGAAAAAGACAGCAGTTACCGCTATGAATCTTCAAATTGTAATGACGGAAAATGTAAGTCATATAAACTCGTTGCGACGCTTGTCGATGAAGACGACTACACAAAAGAAAGTCGCCACAAATAATTAGCTAATCATCACAAACAGGACGACCATTCTTAAAGTCTTCAATGGCATTATTGATTATCGCAATTTGCTTGCGTGGATTTGCCACAAAATGGAATATATATGTCGTTTCTTCACCTTCGGTGCTGAGACGAATCGTGCCGTAATTGAAAAGAGTCTGAATAATTCCAGATTGACGGAAGCTTGCATCCTCAATACTACCCAAGCTCACCGTTTGCTCGTGCCGATAAAATAAGCTACCCTGGATTTCCTGAATCACACTTTCGTTGGTCATGTAAAAATGATTCTGCAAATATATCCACAAGGACACCGCACCACCAAGCGCCACCAGCCCAATAAGCAACATTGCCACGCCAAACACATCGGTCAGTGAAGGCATCGGCGAGATAATTGCGTCACGAGCAATCGATGGATAAAACATCACAAACACCATGATTATCACCACCAAGAAAACCGAGATTCCCGTCGGGATTAGCATGCCAATTGGATGGCGTTTAATATCCAAAATAATGTATTCGCCTTCGCTCAAATTGAGATTCGGATATTGCTGAACTGATTTTTCATGCTTTTGCTTCAGGTCATCGCTAATAGTAAACGGCTTCGGATCAATATCTCGCGCAACATGTACGA
This sequence comes from Candidatus Nanosynbacter colneyensis, assembly GCA_024330325.1. Lineage (GTDB taxonomy): Bacteria > Patescibacteriota > Saccharimonadia > Saccharimonadales > Saccharimonadaceae > Nanosynbacter. The sequence continues at coordinate 2,826 of JANDWE010000156.1, forward strand.
CTTGCGGTTCATTAGCATATTGACTACGTAATCGCGGATCAAAATTCTCCCCATCAATAATTTCTGGTTTTGCCGTCACATAAGAATTCGTCTGCGCCACAACCGGAGCTGGACGACCAGTCTGCGGCGGATGATGGTATAGTGGTCGACCATCAGCATCATACGCAACAGGCTGCGTTAAATCTTCTGACGAGGATGTTTGTGGATTCATGCCTATATTATAACACGACAGAACTTAAGATAGTCTTGTTTTTTGGCGATAAACTTTTATAACTATTGTTACTACACTGATTGCAACCATTCCAACAACCGCAGCAATACCAAACCACGACGATCCACTCTTGCCTTCATTATTATTCTCAGACTTCCCCTGAGCTTCCCTCAACTTCACCTCATTCATACCACCATTCTCCTGAAGTTTTACTCCTTTACCATCAGAATCTATGGTAGCTATTTTCTTGTTATTACCACCGTTTACTTTATTATTCGAAGCGACGTCAGCAGGCTTACGATTTGTATTTTCTTTTTTACTATCATCTTTCTTTGCTTGGTTCTTTTCATATTCTAACATCTGATAATAGCCATATTCCTCCAAATATCCCGGATCAGAATCACAAGCATCACCAATTCCATCCTTGTCATAATCCGCTTGATCTGGATTCGCTACATCTGGACAATTATCAAATTCCCGTTCATGTTCATCGCCGTCATCACTAACCGTCAAAGTTGTCGTCGCTACATTCGTTAGTCCAGAACTATCGGTCACCCTAAGTGTTAACAGCCCAGAAAATTCCTTAGTAAACGTATAATTGACAAAAGGCTTATCCGTCGTCACGTCATACACGCCATCTTGATCGACATCCCATTCATATTTCACGATTTTACCATTTGATGAATAAGAACCAGCACCGTCCAATTCTAATGTATCGCCAATTTTCGCCACATATTGACGATTTATCCAAGCGTTCGGTTTGTTTGTCACATTTTCAACTGACGCATTAACCTGATCAACGAGCTTATTGCTATCATCAGCTTGTAAATATGCGCCGCCCGTTCTTTCAGCCAAAGACATCACAGGTGCCATCGCATCATGTCCAGAAGTATCAATAATATATATTTGAACTGGATCAACAGCATAAGCAGCATCAACGATAGACTGTTCGGTTAGCTCAGTAACTGGTTCTGGATTCTTAGCTGGAGCGTCACCAATCACAATCATAATCTTCTTTACTCCCGCTCGCCATTGTAGATTCAGCCCCGCCTTAATACCAGAATAAACAGATTCTTTCCAGTCACCACCATTACCAAGTTGAATAAAATTGACAGCCTTGTTAATCGCCTCGACATTACTCGTAAAATCTGTCTCAATTTTAGATGGATAGTCTTCCGAGCTTCCGCCACAACACGGATGATCTTGATAAGTGACCAGTGCAAATCTAGCACTCTTGGTTTTCGAGCTGATCGACTCAACTATATTTCGAATGTTATTTTTAACAGCACTAATTGAACTGTCCATCGAACCGGTCGTGTCAATAACAAATACTACATCAATATCGCCATTCGTTTTCGTTATTGGTTTCACCAAATTAGGCAGTGGTACTTTTTCGCGAAGTGCTGACATATAATTGCTATGCCCAAAGAAGTTCGGGTGATACCACGAGCTCATATTGAATGCATTTGGCTCAAGGAATTCATGAATCCAACGATCGTGATTCTTCTTAAATATTGAGGCGTCTGGCTCGTGTCCAGAAAACCGCTTTGGCAAACTATCAACAAAAATCACTTTCTCTTTACCGAGGCTTTTATTATATTCCTCAACCACCTTTTTCTGGCGTAAATTACCTTCCAGTCCTAACTTTCGCACTTCACTAGCAATCGAAAAATCGGATAGCTTCTCGCCATTATCAAGCGCTAGTAGCGGGTATCCTAAGAGAACTATTTTCGCGTCTGGACGTAAACGAGAATTAAGCGATGATAAAATGCCTTTAAGGTTTAGTTCTAAATCTCCCATATTATTTCTTGCGTCATTTATTTTTGTTTTGCAATCTGAAGCAGATCTTATTACAGCAGCAAAACAAGACTTAACAATGCCGTCAAAATCCAAATCATTTCCACCAATCGTCATCATTACCATATCCGTGCTGCGATCCACGCTATCCAGTTGTCGTCGAATCTTATAATTACATCTTACATTGACTCTTTTCTGATTTTTTCCGCGCTTAGAGCCAATCGTACTACTTATGATCCTATAAGCAACTTTTAAGTCATTATTCGGTTTAATATTGCAAACATCCTTGTCTTCTGCGTATTTAATAATCTGTTCATTCGTTGCCAATTTATTGGGATCATCACTAATCGTTTTTACGACACTACCCGCATTCTTATCCTTCAAGAAGTCATTAATTTTAGCTCCAGAACAAGCGCGATTTATAAGCGTTACTGACAGTCCGTTATTACTTAACCATTTTTTATACATTTCCGCCCAGTTGTTGCTGTTACGATGACAGATATTAGGACCATATTCATATCCATCGGCACCATTTCCGGCCGAATAAGAATCGCCTAGTAATGTAATCGTAAGTTTCTTTCCTGCGTAATTATAAGGAACAACTTCGCCTTGAGCTGACTGTTGTATAAAAAGTCCAGAAATAATAGCCACAAAGAAAGATAATATAATAACTCTAATTTTCATATTAGTTGCCCAAGCCCTCAACACTTATATGAATACCATTGTTG
>JANDWE010000155.1 GCA_024330325.1 Candidatus Nanosynbacter colneyensis
CCGTTCGATAAAGAAAACCGCATCTTCTTCAGCCCAAAAATCATTATCCTTACCATGACTACGCTCTATCGCCGTACCACTATAGTCAAGTTGCTCAATTGACAAGACCTGTGTATCAGTGAAAATTTGATCCGCCGCCAATATGTCAATCTCCTCGTTTGGAGGATCAACCTTAGCTTCATCAACTATTGCGGTATCAACCAGCCGCCCATTATCAACAATGTCAGTCGATTCGACAGAATTATTATAATCCGGCGTCGCATCTATATTAATCTCGTTAGATTGAATGTATATTGGTGCTTTCGTACCAGAATTGTCAATTGGTCCCGTAATCGCAGATTTATCCGCCCCTACTGCATCAAATTGTGCTGCCAAGTGCTGCTGCTCGGAAATTGACGTAAAAGCACTTTCATCATTTTCTGCTGCTCGGCTCGGCTCAGACTCTACAACCTTAGCGGCAATCTTATTATCGCTAGTCGCAGGGTAAACAGTTTCATGTTCCAGCGAATTGCTATTATCATCAACGGTTTGGGTGTTCTTATCTATCACTACCGATACCGGCGCATTTTTCGTCTTTGTCGGCGCATCTAAGGACTCTGGTGCCGGCTTCTTGCTGTCATTATGCACTGCGTCAGAAATAGAATCAATAATGTGCGGCTTCATCTCCACCGAAGGACTGACCACCCCTATCTTCTCAATGCCCACATCCTCGCCCGAAGCTTCAACCGCCTGGTTAGTCGAAGTTTTATCTTCTCGTTCCTGCGGTATGAGTTTCTCAGTTGACTTATTTGTTTTAGTTGTCAAATCTATGGGCTTCGCCTCTGATACCACTGGCTCAGGTGCTTTTTTAATAATAGGCTCTTGATAATCGGTAGACTCTGAATATCCCGCCAACACCAATTCTCCGCGTCCATTTTCATCCAGACTATCGAAATCATCTGGAGCCAATAGTCTATCCAAATAGCTTTGTTTTGGTGTCATTTCCAACAAATTAGGAATCGCCTCTTCATCCGCAGGATTCATATCATCAGATACATTCTCCTGTCTTTCCGACTCCTGTTTCATGACTAACGCCTGAGGTTTTACGCACTGACTAAGAAATGGGCAGCCAACACATGTCGCACATGCCGTTTGACCAATTGACACTGATACTTTCTCGGTAGAAGGTAACTCTGCTTCACCGCTAGCTACCGCCACCAAATCAAACCGACCTACACCATCAGTCACTTCTTCACCAACACTAGACGAAAAATCCTCGCTAATATTGCCATCTCTCAGCGACAAAAACACATCAAAATCATCACCATCAATTACTGTCGATGATAATTCTACTGTAGTCGTCACCCCAATCATTGCTCAAAAAAAGTCTCCGTTGAAATTTTCAATTCACTTACACCGGCGGCGGATAATTTTTGCCAAACATCTCTAACAAACGGCAAACTTCCACAGACCAAAAAATGCACATCTTCTGGCGTTTCATGAACAATTTTTTCCACATTAAATCGACCGTTAAACCAACCATCTTTTTCCTCGACTTGCTGGCGAGTACTGAACTTCTTCACTTTAATATTTGACGCCGCTAGCTCATTTCCAAAAACCATATATTCTGGCGATTTTTGGCTAAAATATAAAAACGTCGGCTGGCTAGAACTTGCCATAACGCTCCAAATTGGACTAAGTCCGCAGCCCGCAGCAATTCCAACCAAAGGACTTTCTGTTTGCGGATTGAAATCGCCATAAGCGTGGCTAATTTGTAATTTATCGCCAACATTCCGTGAACATAAATAGCTAGAAAACTCACCGCCAACATTCTTCACAGTAATTGACATTAGCTCATCGTCAGGAGTAGAAGAAATGCTATAAGCCTTCCCTTCACGCACGCTACTACCATCAATAAAAACCGTAATATATTGTCCGGCAGTAAAGTCGAACGGTCGCGCAAAATATAACGTCTTCACCTCAGGGTTTTCCTGACGGACGCGCACAATTTCAACCTCTAATGAATCACGCATTCTCCAACGTACCTTTCCATTATTTTCTGAGCTTCTCTAAATTCTTCGTCAGTAAAAGTGTGGTAATTCGCAAACTTTGGACTAATTGTCGTGCCAGTGCGAAAATGTTGCAAGGCAAATCTCTTCGCGCCCTTAACCAGCTCGCCAATCTTCTCAAAATCGCCAACTTCCAATTGCTCGCGGACAATCGTCGTACGGAATTCGTGATCAATTCCCGAATCAATCATCAACCGAACATTCTCCTTGATCGCTTCCAAATCAATTGGTCGCGCCGCAATTTCAACATATTTTTCCAGTGGACCTTTTACGTCCATCGCAATAAAGTCAATCAGCGCTTCTTCAACCATTTCGCGAACTATATCTGGATGCGTGCCGTTGGTATCCAATTTAATATCAAAACCAAGTTCCTTAATCATCCGACATAACTCCGGCAAATCTTCGTTTACCGTTGGCTCACCGCCAGAAATCACCACGCCGTCCAGTCGACCAACTCGCGATTTTAGAAATATCATCACTTCATCAACTGGAATACTCGGTGCCAACCGTTCAGGTAATACCAATTCAGGATTATGGCAATAACCGCAGCGCATATTACAACCAGATAGAAACAGAGCTGCCGCGACGTGCCCTGGATAATCCACGAGCGACAGCTTCTGAATTCCACCGATTGACACTTTAAGCTGCCGCGACGGCGCTAAGTCGCTGGTGTTCGGCGGCATTGTCATAATGTTCCCTCATTTCAAATTCCGCTTGCTTGCCCTTATTCCATTGAGAAACTGGACGCAAGAAACCAACCACACGCGAGTAAACTTCTGTCGATTCGCCACACTTTGGACATTCTGGATGCTCACCAACAATATAGCCGTGATTCTTACAAATTGAGAAGCTTGGACTGAACGTGAAGTATGGCAATTTGTAATTTTCACAAATCGTTTTCACCAATTTTTTCAAAGTCTGCGGATCGTCCATACGCTCGCCCAAGAAGAAGTGAATCACCGTGCCGCCTGTGTACTTGG
>JANDWE010000049.1 GCA_024330325.1 Candidatus Nanosynbacter colneyensis
GCTGAAACTTTGCCAATTCAGCCATTTGCCGAGGATAATCAAGCTGGCGAAGAACTAAGATTCAAATATCGTTATCTTGATTTGCGTCGTCCAAAAATGCAAAACATGCTTAAAAAGCGCGCCGAAATGTATCGTCGAATCCATGAATATATGGACAATCGAGATTTTATTGAAATTCAAACGCCAATTTTGGCTAACTCAAGTCCTGAAGGTGCACGTGATTTTCTGATTCCGAGTCGTTTGCAGGAAGGGAAGTTTTACGCTTTGCCACAAGCCCCACAGCAGTTTAAGCAGCTGCTGATGGTTGGCGGTGTGCCGCGTTATTATCAGTTGGCGGCTTGTTTCCGCGACGAAGATCCGCGAGCTGATCGCTTGTATGGTGAGTTTTATCAGCTTGATTTGGAGATGAGTTTTGCTGAAAATGGTGAAGAAGTTCGCACTGAAGTTGAGCCTTTAATGAAGCAACTGGCAACTGATTTTGCTGGTAAAAAATTGTTGGATTTGAGCGATTTAGCGGTTGGTGATGGCAGTTCAATTCCGCGAATTTCGTATCGCGACGCCATGGAAACTTACGGTTCTGATAAGCCAGATTTGCGATTTGGTATGGAATTGATAGAACTGACGGACGTATTATCGGAGACTGAGTTTGGTGTGTTTAAAAACGCGGAATGCGTAAAGGCTATTTGTGTAAAAAATGGCGCAAGTTTGAGCCGTAAGCAAATTGACAATTTTACTAATATCGCTAAAAGCGAAGGCGCTGGCGGTTTGGCGTACATTACATATCAAGACGGTGAAGCAAAATCTCCAATTGCGAAATTCTTGAGTGAGAAAGAATTAGCTGATATCCAGCAGAAAACTGGTGCGGTTGATGGCGATGCAGTGTTCTTTGGCGCTGATTCTCGCTCGGTTGTTAACGCGGTATTGGGGCGCTTGCGTAATGAATTTGCCTCGCACTTTAATCTTAAAGACCCATCGGTCGTGGCGTTTGCTTGGATTATTGATTTTCCGTTTTACGAGTGGGATGACCGAAGTAAAAAACTTGATTTTGGACATAATCCGTTCAGTATGCCAAAGGGTGGTTTGCAAGCTCTGGAGTCTGCTGAAACTGACGCCGAGAAATTATCCATTGTCGCTGACCAATTTGATATGGTGATGAACGGCTATGAAATTTGTTCTGGTGGTGTTCGTAATCATAATCCAGCGGTATTATACAAAGTGTTCGGTTTACTGGGCTTCAGTGAGTCTTATGTTGAAGAAAAGTTTGGTGCTATGTTAGGCGCTTTCAAATACGGCGCTCCGCCTCACGCAGGATGTGCTTTTGGTGTTGATCGTATTCTGATGGAATTGACCGATGAGCAAAACGTCCGTGAGACTCTGGCGTTTCCAAAGAATGGCTCTGGTGTGGATGTAATGATGAATTCACCTTCAATTGTCGATCCCGCTCAGTTGCGTGAATTGGGTTTGTAGAATATTTGCAATATTGATCTACCGTTTTGGTTGTGTTAGTGTGAGGGTATGAAAAAATCTATAGTCATTACCACTATAATCGTAGCTCTCATAGCGGGCGTGGGTGGTGGTTTATGGCTAAAGACCCGTCTAAACGCTCAAGCAGTTACTGAAGTAGCTCAGGAGCAAAAACAGGAGCAACCAAAGAGTAAGTATGATGTCGGTCCTGTAGACGCTGGCGAAATTCTGGAACTGGTCAATACCGAACGCGCACGGATCGGCGTGGCGCCATTAATGCATGATAATAACGTGCGTATGAGTGCGCAGCTAAAATCTGACGATATGTTAGCTAAGGAATATAAACAGCATAATATACCAGGTACAGATAATTGGTATTCATCAGAGATGGCTAACCTAATGAGTAAAGCTGGCTGTCATACGGTTAGTGAAAATTTTTACTGGGCTGGTTTTAAAGCAACAAGCAGGGATGCTTTTAACTGGTGGATGAACTCAGAACCACACCGCAAAGCGATACAAAATCCAGATTATACGAAAATTGGGCTTGGCATCAGTCGCAGCAGTGACAATAGCAAAACATATGCAGTTCAGCATTTTTGCATTTCAAGATAACAGTTAGCATATAGCACAAACCCCAAATCTCCTTATTAATAAGGAGATTTTTTCTTATGCAAGGAAATGAATCATATCGTCGGTACCTTCAGTATCATGCAAATAACCACCCAGACCAAAATACAAGAACAATATACTAAATCCTAATGCCCAGCCACGCCGCCAAAATGTCGCCCGCAAAGTAGGCTAGTCCTGCCGCAATTGCCCCAAGAAGTAACGTGATGCCTGCAGATAGCCAAGGTGATTGTTTGCTGACTTTACCTTTGATGAAGCCGATCGCTAAGAACGTTGCCGCAGTTAGCGCTGAGCTAACATAGAATAATACCGCGTTTGGTGCTTTTAAGTTTGCAATTACGTCAATCAAATATGGCAATACTGGTACGCTACCGACTACCGCGAAAGCTAAGAATGTTACTGCGCCTATGATCTTTGGAGATGAGCGTTTTTGGCTGTCGCGCACAGATTCTTCGTGTTCAGCGCTGGCTGCCAAATATGCGCTAGAACCCATTGAGAATCCGTCGGCTATTAAATTAGCAATCCCTAATATAAGAATGACTGAACTGGATATTCCAGCTCCAGCTGAAGCCGCCACGACTGCAAATGTCGTTACTGTGCCGTCGACCGCGCCATAAACAAATTCCGGTATGTATCGTTTGAAAAAATCTCGCATAACCATACCAGTTTATCATATTATTAACGATTAGCGGACGTCTCTATTGACAATTTAATAAGCTTATGCTATAGTGAAATAGTTAGATTATCTAATACAAACAATTTAACAAGCATGCTAAAATAAACATAACAAATATAAACTTTTGCAGAAAGGTAAAGCGTGGAAGATATCCAAA
>JANDWE010000097.1 GCA_024330325.1 Candidatus Nanosynbacter colneyensis
GTATATGGCAGGCCATTATCCATTACAGTTTTGATAATATTAATGACTTCTGGTGAGTTACGACACAATAAACTAGCACCCAAAATTTGTTCAGTGTTTGCATCAATCACCGCACGCAGCAATCCTGTTGTAGCATTATCAACATGCAGGCGTGGAATCGCCATAGCAGGCAGCTCTTTTACGATAATTTCACACCCCGTAGCACGCGCCTCAGCCTCTGTCATACCCACCCGACCTAGCGGCGTTTGCATAAAGACCGTGTACGGCAAGGTTTTTTGTTTGGCGCGAGTGTACAGACCGTCACCCAGCAACTGGCTTCTCACAATCCGAAAATCGTCCAGAGACGCATAGGTAAATTGTGGCCCGCCCGTTACATCGCCCATTGCCCAAATATGCGACCGACTAGTGCGAAGTGTTTCATCAATCACAATTGCCCCGCGCTCATCCGTCGCTACACCAGCAGCCGGTAAATTCAAGCTCATCGTTGCCGGGCGACGGCCCGTAGCCATCAAAACCGCATCATAACCAGCGTAATCATCATGATTTACTGTGCGAATCGTCGCAGTAGACTCACCCTCAATAGCCGTCACATCCACACTAAACACAATCTCAATACCCTGTGCCTGCAATGCTTCAGTAGCAGCCCGAGCAATTGCTGGATCTTCACGTGCAAGCAGAGCATCGCCCCTCTCAAATACTGTTACTTTTGTACCAAGTTTGGCATAAGTTGAGGCAAATTCTAACCCAATATAACCGCCACCAATGATAGCTAGCTGTTTTGGCTGCGTCATTCTATCCAGCAATTCAGTACTGGTATACACAAACGGCTTATCAACACCTGGAATATCTGGGATGATTGATTCCGCACCGGTGTTAATAAAAATCTGCGGTGCACTAACTACTAGCTCGTCGCTACCCGCCACAACCTTCACAGTACGATCATCTACGAACGATGCCTCACCCTCAATGACGCTCACTGTCTCACGATCCGCAAGCATGTGATAGTTCTTCTCATTCAACCGCGTCACTACCGTTGTCTTATGTGCCATCGCCTCATCAAAACTTTGATGATGTTCGGCTGCATTGACTAGCACCTTAGTAGGAATACAAGCAATATTAATACAGGTGCCGCCATACATCTTTGGCGACCGCTCCACTAGCGCTACCTTTTTTCCCGCATTTGCCAGCGCTACCGCCAATGTTTTGCCAGCTTTGCCAAAACCAATGATGAGTGCGTCAAATTGTTGTATATCCATTTTACCTCCTCCTATCTTTTTTAGCGATCTCTCTCGCTGCAACAAATTCTCTATCGGCACACAGAACTGCCTCTTTTATTACAAGTTTTTGAGCTACTACTATTATCGTGTGTAATAGCTCCTTAAAACTGTTCCAAAAAGTCCAACTTACCGCTTCCAAAATACCAGCAACCTTTTTCACTGCCAGCATCATTTCGGAATATAAATTATCATCCAAAGAAAATACGTAATCGCCCGGATTCTGCTTCGGAATCACCACGGTAAAACCTGGCGTATTCGGAAACGGTGTTAAAAATGCTAGGAATTTCTCATCTTCCCAAATCTTCCAAGATTTCATTTTTCCAGATACGATGTCGTCAAAAATTGTGTGATTCATAATTACTCCTTTTGAAAAAATTATAGCATTTTATGAAGTTTTCAAGTCGGACAATTTAAGCTCCATTCGACGGCAAACCAGAACTAGCCATATCGTCGCAAAAATCCCCAATAAAACTTCTACTATCACAAACCAAAACTTGCCCATTACATAACCTTGCGCCGCTATAATTGCCGCAAAAATCGGAAAACTGAAAGACGAGATTCGCTCACGATGAGTTAAATAGCTCAAACTCGATGGTAAAAGAAACATCAAAAGCACCATCAATATCACGATGCCGCGCGAGAAAACAAAATGCGCCGCGTGCATTGTATCGTTCGGACAAAGCGCCACTCCTATCATACAAATCGCAAACAGTGAAAGTATCCAGCCAGATATTCGAGCAGAGCGAATTTGACCAAGTTTAAGATAACCGCGATTCATAAAAAACCCAATCGTCGTCATAATCAAACCAGATAAAAACACTCCCGAATTGAACGAAAATGCAGACAAACGATTCGAAGTGGTTTCGCCCAATCTACTCAAGCTCCAGTTCGTCCACCGAGTATCATCAGAAAATAGCATCGCCACAACCAAGCCCACAGCCAAAACGACACCATTAAGAATACAGAGCGCCTGAAGGCGATTCTTACACAAAAAATCCTTAATCTGCCGAAGTTTCATATTGCTTAAAATTGTTCCAAAAAGTCCAATTTGCCACTTTCAAAATGACGGACATCTTCGATTCCATATTTCATCATAACCAAGCGGTCGATTCCGCAACCAAAAGCAAATCCCGTATATTCATTCGGGTCAATTTGTGCCGCCCGAAGGACATTTGGATGAATCATTCCGCATCCCAATAGCTCAATCCAACCCTCACCAGAGCAAACTTTACAATCAGGATTTTTTCCTTCACAAAACGGACAACTTAACGCAAACTCGAAGCTCGGCTCGGTGAACGGAAAGTAAAATGGATTAACGCGGACGTCAAGTTTCTTGCCGTAATATTCCTGCAAAAATTCTTGCAACGTAGCGATCAAATTGCCAACATTAACCCGACGTGAAACGTACACGCCTTCAACTTGATAAAATGTATGCTCGTGGCGCGCGTCCAAATCTTCGTTACGAAAAACGCGATCAGGAACGATAGCGGCAATAGCCTCGTCCTTTTCCAAATTGTCGCGATATTTCGTCAACACGCGATTTTGCATAGTCGACGTATGTGCCGGCGCAATCAAACGATCGCCATTAGAATCAGTTTCCTCGGTCATAAACGTATCGTAATCGTCGCGCGCTGGATGACCTTTTGGAAAATTCAGACTCTCAAACATATGGAATTGATCGTCAATCTCTCTGGACTCTTCCGTAACAAAACCCATGCGATTAAAAATCTCAGAAATGCGTTCAATTTCAGCACTCAGCGGATGAATCGTGCCTTGTTCGCTCGGCAAAAGTTCAGGCTTGGACGAATTCGCATCCATCGGCGCCGTAACGTCAATCGGCTTCAAGTCAACTTTTTCCAGCTCTTCCAGTCGCACAGCAATAGCCTGTTCAACAGCCTGCTTCAGCTCGTTAATCTGCTTGCCAAACGGACCACGCTCAACTGGTGGCAATGACTTGATTTGATCATACAATTCCCTAAGTCGTCGATCACGTAAAAACTCACGCGGAGATTTGGATTGTGAAACCGCCAAAACTATTTCTCTTCTCAATTCGTCTAAATCAACCATTTTATCGTCCTTGCATTAAAAACATTACAATCACCGCACCAGCCATAATAGCAATTAAAATCCACGCCCACGCCAAAGTCGTCGTCTGTTTCGTGCCTTCCAAATATCTTATATCGTCGACGCCGTCCATAGTTGCCTTTTCTTGCAAGCTCGAAGCTTTCGCCTTCTCTCTTAATTCAGCCGCAATTCGCTCTTGCAATTCACTGCGCTGATCCTGCTGATTTACAAATAATCCCATAACTACAGTATAGCAAATTATGTTATAATAGTCGTGATATTACTTTAAGGAGGGAATATGGCTACGAAGAAAACTTCAAAGAAAGCCCCAGTTAAAGCCGCAGAAAAGAAAACCGCTGCCGCTAAGACTGAAACCAAAACGACCGTCAAGTACGTCGTTGCTGAATCTACCGCTAAAAGCAAGCGTGTCGAACTAGATTCTAAATTACCAAACAACCTAATTAACATCGTTATTGCGGAAGTCATCGGCACGTTCATTTTGGCACTTGCTGCATTATTCGCATCAGATATTTTGTCATCAATGTATGTCGGTTTTGCGTTGATGTTCATCGTTGCAATTATCGGCAACATTTCTGGCGCACACGTAAACCCAGCCGTCACGTTTGGTCTATGGACAATGCGTAAGCTAAAGACCGTACTTGTACCATTTTACTGGGGCGCACAATTCCTCGGTGCAATGGCGGCTATCGTGCTTGTCGGCTCATTAACAAACGGCGGATTCGCCCTAAGCTTCGACCAATTTACTGCATTCTCTTGGAGCATCTTCGCTATGGAATTAGTCGGTACCGCTGTATTTGTATTTGGCGTCGCCGCAGTTTTGCAGCGCAAAGAAATCAAAGCAACTGGTCAAGCTTTTGGAATTGGCTTAGCGTTGATGATTGGTCTTGTCGTATCTGGCTCAATCTCTTCGTACATTAAAAGTACTGCTATTGCAAAAATCCAAAAAGATCAAAGTACTACTCAAACTGAGAAAAACGGCCGCACTTACCCACGCGAGATCTACATCTCAGGCGCAACTTTGAACCCAGCAGTTTCTTTGGCTGTTACAGAGAAAACCGACTCTCAACTACGCAGCAACGGAGTATTGCCAGCTGAAGGCGAAAAAAGCTATTCACGCTTTAGCCTGGAAGTAATTGCCGCTACCCTAATCGGCGCAGCATTAGGTGGTAACCTATTTCTACTCGTCAATTACCGAAACAAAGACGAAGAATAGATTATAACTTCACAATAAAATATCCCGCTTAATCGGCGGGGTATTTTTTATGTCAATCTTCCTGAGTCGGCCGATCAATCAGCTCTGGCTGCGCTTGGTTATCGCCACCAGAAATTCGCACGACGTCCTTATCGATCTTCCCTAGCTCCTTGTATGTATTGTTATAATGGCCAACGGTCGTGCTAAGACTCTTGCCCATTTTCGTCATCAACTCGTCAAACTTTTTAATGTGAACGCCCAATTGCCCAACTCGAACTTGAATGTCTTTGGCCTGCTCCTCAATCTGCAGACTACGGAGCCCCTGAAGAACGGTCTGTAGGTACGCCAGAAAACTAGTCGGACTAACAATAATCACTCGCTTATCTCGGAACGCATATTCAATCAGATCGCGACTCGAACCGCCCTGACCGACATTATTAATCAGAAGATCGTAATACAAAGATTCGCTAGGGATAAACATAAAAGCAAAGTCCATGGTGTTTTCGCGCGGACGAATGTATTTACTAGTTTCGTCAATTCGCCCCTTAAGGTCAGCCTTCACCTTATTTAGCCACATTTCACGCTCGGATTTCGTCTCGGCGTTAATCATCCGATTGTAATTCTCCAAAGAAAACTTACTGTCCACCGGCAATATCTGCCCCTTGTCCAGAAAAATAACCGCGTCAACAATTTCGCCATCCTTGAAGCGATATTGCATTTGATATTGCTTGGCTGGCAAAACGTTATCCAGCACGCTTTCCAGATAAAACTCCCCAAAAACGCCACGCTGCTTTGGATTTTGTAACACGTTTTGTAAGGTTTTCAGATCGGTTGCCACATCAACCACGCGCTTATTGGTCTCATCCAATTTCGCCAATCGCTGCGTCACATCAGCCACCAACTTCGCGCTTTCTGACAATTGTTTCTGCACGGAAGTTTGAACTTGCGCATTACTTCGCTCCAACTTATCACTAACGGATTCATTCAGTTTTGCAATAGTCCGCCCCAATTCCACGACATCGGTTTTAATTAGCTCGACGGATGATTGATTTTTTAGCTCGCTGATTTTTGATTGCAGGACAAATAAAGTCGCACCCAAACCAATAGTAATAACAATTAAGAGAATAATGATAATGATTTCCATACACTTAGTGTACAGTGATTATAGCGCCAAGACAACTCGTGCTAAGATTGCGAATAAAGTCATAAATAAAATTGCTGCGCCATTGCCGCGAATTCTATTTAACCAAATTAACGACAAATATACCACAACTGTCGCCAAAACTACCCATAGCAATGACAAAATCCAAGATCCGCCAGCCCATAATGTAGCGCCCCACAACGACACAGTTGCCGCGATTACCACCAATAGAGGTCGCTTGATACCAAATACCGCCAACACCGGCACCAACATAATTCCCGCCAAAACTAACGCAACGTAAGATGCGATGCTTGTGCTGTTTGCGCAAATAGAAATATGCTCAGCGTTCGCGCAAAATACAGGCGTAATCATAAATTTATCAAACGCAAGCGCCAGCAACCAGATGGCCACGCCGCTAGCAACTAAAATCGCCAAAATCCTCAAGAAAACTCGCCTTGAAAATGGATATGTGTAATCTGATATTTCTTCACGGAAAATAGCTGACAATAATTTCATACGTAAATTGTAACGTAAACTTGTCAATATTGCAAATGTATATGCTTAAATATTATGCTTTTTCAGGAGATTCATCGGTTTATACCAAACAACCCCTACACAAGCAATCAATAATCCGCCAACAACGTCAAGCGGTGTATGCACCAGAGCAATAACCCGACCGACACATATTAAGATTGTCATAATCAAACAAATAACGGCCAGCCGCCAACTCTTCGCTCCGAAAAATACCGCCAAAGTAATTGCCATTGTAAATAGAGCGTGATCAGACGGAAAACCCGGATTATTAAGGAATGACGCGCCGGCAGATACGCCCAGAATCTCGAACGGGCGCATTTGATCTGGTTGATAAATTGACCCGATAATTTTTGCCGACACATAAGCAGTCAAGCCAGCCATCAAAACTTGGCTATAAACTTGATATTTCTCTTTATTTGGAACCAATTTTATCAGCGAGTACGCACCAATTAGCACGACCGGCACCACTAGTCCGTCAGCAATTAACTTTACAATCCATTGCAAATCCATACTACCAGTATATCGCGTCAACGCTAGCCAGTAAACGCTTGCGGAAATCATTTTTCTATAGTACAATTATGTTTGCCGTTGGGATGTCGCCAAGTGGTAAGGCAGCGGGTTCTGGTCCCGCCATTCGGGGGTTCGAATCCCTCCATCCCAGCCAAGTTTGAGATTTAGCAGCCAATTATTTGGCTGTTTTTTTCGTTGATAAATTTGCGCAAATCAACAAAATCCACATCATGAATACCAGAAAAATCGCAGCCACATTATTCACATTCTTTATCGTTGCACCAAATATCACCGCCGCATGCCCGTTCGCAAACGCCAAAAAACTAATTACCGTCATAATCACCAAACTCAAAAAACCAGCCATTCTGCTCGTCAGAGTAATTCTTTTTGGCATATTCATATCAATTAAAAATGGCAACGACGTTAGCTCAACAATCACCAATATTATCGCAATCGAAAGACTTAAATATGACGGAATCCCTACAGAAGCAAGGACCGCAGAAAACTTCTCAAACGTAAATAATTGACATAATAATGGCACCATTATTAATAGTCCTGTAATCAATTTAACAATTTTATTCACTTTTTTAGACATAATTTCAGTATAGCTTGCGCGTCAAAAAAGCTCAAGCTTGTTGTATTTTTTACGAAAGCACTTGCACTTTTTATAAAAACGTCATAAAGTTAAATCAGCGAACGTTACAAAAATAAACACAATATTCGCTCTACGACAAATCCACCACAACTTAAAATACCCCGTCTCTATGGGGTATTTTTATTGGTCAATATCCGCGATTGTTCAGCGCGCCACTCGGCGATTTTTCCGTGGTGTCCGCTCAATAAAACATCCGGCACACGTAAACCTTTAAACTCCTCAGGTCGTGTATATTGTGGGAATTCCAACGTTTCTCCATCTGAAAAACTTTCAATTTCCGCAGACTTTTCGCCGCCCAAAACTCCAGGAATCAACCTAACAATAGAATCAATCATCATCATCGCCGCCAGCTCTCCGCCCGTCAGCACAAAATCGCCAATACTCCATTGTTCATCAACTAGTTCTAAAATTCGCTCATCAACACCCTCGTATCGCCCGCAAATAAATATCACACCCCTGTCATCATCAGCTTCTTCCTGAGCTTTAGCCTGCTTCCAGCGCTGCCCTCGCGGACTCATCAGTACCACTTTCGCTGTTTCATCCTGAGATTTCGCAAATTCTACCGCTTTCCATAACGGCTCAACCATAAGAAGCATCCCGTCGCCGCCGCCATAAGGAGTATCATCAACCTGACGACGAGGACCCAAACCAAACTCCCGCAGATTCACCGTCGTAAGCTCCACGATACCGTCTTTCTGAGCCTTCCACATCATGGAATTATTAAAAACTCCTGTCGTCATTTCTGGGAAAAGTGTAACTACCTGAAACTTTCTCATCTGTTACAGTGTAGCAAGTGTTGACGTGATTGTCCAGGTATGGTATATATATATTAACTTCTGTTCAACCGAACAGAAGTAGCCCTTACATAGTAGAAAGGACATAAATATGTCCGGAGAACCCTCACTGGAAGATGTCAGATATGCTCTTAATGTAGCCGGACTAAGCCCCAGGTCGCATGCTTACGCCGACCTGTATGGCGGCAGCATAGTCAAAGTCCAGACCCCACTGATCATCAACGGCGGAACACAGATTCCTCGTGGGGCTGATGGTGATATCCAGCGCGAGCTGGCTTATCTCATCGATAAGATCGTATGGGAGGAAAACTCCACTGGAAACTGGCAGTTGGCCTTCTCAGGGAACGGGATCGCCATTACGGTCGGTGCTGACGTCCTCCTTCCTGAAGGACACAACATCCACAGCGACAATCATTACCCCCTGATTCATCAGGGGAATGATGACGGACGCGCGGAGCGTGTCTACGCCGAATGCATTTCTGGGTCCACTTTTAACCTACTCTCGATCATCAAGACATTCTCCTGGATGCCCGACAAAGCGATCGCGGAATTGCTCCGGCACGGTCCGGGGCACGAAGTTATTCGCATTAACAGCCGAGAGGTTTACGAAGACCTGTTGCCACATCTGGCACAGGCATTCCCCTGGGTGGCGGAGGCATTCTTTATGCCATATCCCTTGAAAGATGTTGACGGCTGGATCTCCCGACCCATCCTACAAGAGGGCTAAAGCCCGCTGAGAAAATAGCTCGTTGAGACATTAAGCCTCAGCTTGAGCACGTTTTCGGCGGGCTATTTTCATGTCTTTTTATAGAAATTATTCCCCACCAAAAAACCGCCCCAATAAGGACGGTTTTTTAGCACAAATAAGGCTCTCAATGGTTTCCCATTGTCTCGCATAGAGCTGTTCTCGCATAATGTCTGTGCTTGAACTGGTTTTAATTATATATCAAGATCGTCGAGTTCTGCAAGCTCTTTTCTGGTGTTTTCTGCGTAAGATGATTCATTTTCCACAGCTTCATCTGTTGAGTTATCCACAGAAGCATTACCGTTATAATCATTTTCCTCGCGTGCGCCAGAAAAACCATCATTGTTAACGATCTTCAAGTTATATCGAGCGTCATTCTTTGCGCCCAAAGCTCGCAGAAGTGTACGCAAACTCTGTGCCGTACTGCCGCGCTTACCAATAACTCGACCCAAATCTGCTGGATTAACTGTCAATGTTAGTAAAACGCCCTTTTCATCAATCGTTCGGTCTACTACGACGTCTTCTGGATGTCCAACCAACGCCTTTACAGTATATTCTACAAACTGCTGATCTATTGTTGACATTCTGCCCCTCCTCCTGGAATTAAACTGTATTTTCATTATACACGAGCAGTTTACGCCTTGCAAACTTTAATTATTTCTCGCCAGATTCTTTATATTTAGCAATTGCAGCACGAGCAGCTTGCTGTTGAGCGACTTGCTTAGATGGACCAATGCCTCGCCCCATCATATTATCGCCAACAAAAACCCCAAGGGTAAAGACTTTATCATGATCTGGACCTTCTTCGCTCAGGACTTTATATACTGGCGTTTGATTGTCAACTCGCTGAGAAATCTCCTGCAAATATGACTTCGGATCACGCCAACTGCCCGACTCTAAAATTCCATCCAACTTAACAATTATATGCTTGTGAATAAAATCGCGAGCATCGTCAAAGCCGCGCTCCAAATAAATCGCGCCGATTACCGCCTCAAACGCATTAGCTAAAATCTGTAAATGCGCTCGCTCCGAGCCGTTCTTCTCACCCTTTGACATACGAATTAGCGGGCCATAACCCAACTTATCGCCAGCATCGCCAATACTTTCCGTTCGCACCAAAGCCGCCCGCCAAGCAGTCAAAATTCCCTCCGGCTCAGAAAAATGCGTAAACAAATATTCTGTTACCGCCAATTCCAAAACCGCATCACCTAAGAATTCCAAGCGCTCATTGTGATGATGAACGGATTTTCGATGCTCATTCACATAGCTACGGTGAGTCAAAGCTGTAATCAGCAAATCCAAATTCGTAAATTCAAAACCTAATTTTTCGCGCGCAAACTCTTGATATGGCGCAGTGTTCATTCCGTTCATTTATAAGTTCTCCTGTCTAATTCGTTTCATTGCCAAAAGAATCAGCTTGCCAATATCTTCATATTCAACTTCATCCAGCGCCTCATGAAAACTAAACCATTTAAGACCATTCATCCATTCTTCCTTTTGAAGTTTCTCGTTAGGATCCAGCGCCTTAACTAGATAAACTTGCGTTGTCATCAACACCAATTTATCGATTCGACGATAACGAAAATTCACCTTGCCCAGCCAGCCGTGCAGTTCAATTTTCTTCAGCCCAGTTTCCTCGCCAATTTCCCTACGAGCCGTCACTTGAGCCGTTTCGCCTGGCTCAATGTGTCCTTTGGGAATTGTCCAGCGGTCGCGAGCGTCCTGATAAAGCAAAAACTCTGCCTCGCCCTTTTTATTACGACGAAAAATCACGCCACCGGCAGTTGGCTCGCGTACAATTTCCTGAATCAACGGCTTCTTACTGCCACCAAAATATTTTTTTATCTTATCAAAGTTGCTTGTTCTCACTGTCGGACTCCTCCACGAGAGTACGGAGTGCCGTGCCAAGCACGCCATTCACAAACTTACCCGAGTTATCCGAACCGAACGCTTTCGCTAATTCTACCGCTTCGTTAATCACCACTTTCGGTGGAACGGTATCTGCGCAATATAGCAATTCATATAAACCAATTCTAAGTACCGCCCGATCAATTCGCGGCAACTGACTAATAGGCCATTCTGGCGCCAATGGCTGCAATTTCTCGTCCAATTGACTCTGCGTCGAAAGTACGCCGCTGATCAAATTATCAATAAATTCAATATCGTCAACCGATGATTTATATTCAGCCAAATTACGCTTTAAAATAGTCTTATAATCAACATCACTATCACCAACCTCTTTGCGAAATTCATGTTCATAAAGTGTTTGCAGTGCGACAATTCGTCCCAAATGACGGTTTGATGCCATTATTAAGCGTCCTGTTCGTAATTATTATTTTGTTGTTTTACCAGTTTCACGCTTGGTTGTCTTCACCTTAACTGGTGAAGTTGCGTTAACACGACGTGCTAATTTTAATACCAAGTGGCTGCGACGAAGACCAGTTTTACGTGGACTACTCTGTTTCTTAGGTTGTGCCATAATTTATTCTCCTCTTTTAGGTTGTCATAAAACTTACGTACCATTATACCTTTTTTATCAGACAATCTCAAGAGCTTGTACGTAAATTAGATAATGATACTAACTTTTTACAATAATAAAAGACAAATCGAGATAGATTATTTTCTAAACCACAATATTCACCAACTTGCCTGGAACATAAACCATCTTTTTAGGTGGTTTATTGTTTGTGAATTTCTGGACATTTTCGTCAGCTAGAGCTGCCACTTCAACACCCTGCCTGTCCATATCACTCGGCAGTTCAAGTTTCGCACGAAGCTTGCCGTTCACTTGAACTATAATAGTAATCGTATCGCTCTTTAGATATTTTTCATCCCACTTTGGCCAGTGACCAACGTGAACCGTATCATCATGACCCATTTCATGCCACAATTCCTCTGTGATATGCGGAGCAAAAGGCGCCAAAATCTGAATCAAACTTTCTAATGCAAATCGCCACTCGTCCGACGTGTCAATTCCATGCAATTCTTTTATCTTATACAGACCATTGACCATTTCCATCATCGAAGCCACGGCCGTGTTAAACTTCTCATCTTCAATGTCACGAGTAACTTTTTTAATCGTCAAATGAGTTAATCGCAATAATTCTTGAGTTGTTTTTTCATCCATCTCAGGAGAACTACTTGGATCGTTATTCTTATCAACGAACTCCTGAATCAAGTTCCATGCTCGGTTTAAGAATCGATAAGTTCCCGGAACGCCCCGAGGATCCCATGGCGCATCCATATCATAAGGCGCGATGAACATTTCGTAAACTCGCAGCGCGTCGGCACCATATCCACTGTCCATAATCTCCATTGGATCAATGACATTACCCTTAGACTTGGACATTTTCTGACCGTCTGGAGCCATAATGTATGCATTGTACATCATTCGCTTGAAAGGTTCTGGAGTCGGAACGAGACCGAGCTTATAGAAAAATCGCATCCAAAAACGACTGTATAGCAAGTGAGCCACGGCGTGGTCGGCGCCATTGTAATAATCAACCGGCATCCAGTGGCTAATTCTCTCAGGATTCCATGCTTCATTATCGTTGTGCGGGTCGAGATATCGCAAGAAATACCAGCTAGAACAAGCATAGCCATCCAAAGTATCGGTCTCGCGTCGACCTTCTACCCAATTATCGCCGTCAGGTTTATTTTCCGTAATCGGCACAGTTTTTCCAGTTTCAACATCCACCCAAACTCGCACCCAATCATCAACTTGAGCCAAAACAGAAGTATTCCCGCCCGTTGGCTTAAAGTTCTCCACCTCTGGTAAAATCACCGGCAAGCACTCATCAGCCACGGCAATTGGCGCACGACCATCAACATGAACAATTGGAATCGGAGCGCCCCAATAGCGCTGACGAGAAATCAACCAATCGCGCATTTTATACGTGGTTTTGCTTCGCCCAGAATTCTGCTGCTCCAGCCACGCAACAATTTGCTCGCGAGCATCCTCGCTCCTGATCCCGTTGAATTGACCGGAATTTATCAGCTCACCTTCACCAGAATAACAGCCAGCATCGGCTGAATGCTCAGGCTTATCAATAACCTGGATAATCGGCAAGTCAAACTTCTCGGCAAACGCAAAATCGCGCTCGTCGTGCGCTGGCACTGCCATGACTGCGCCGGTTCCATAGCCACCCAAAACATAATCCGCCACCCAAATCGGCAATTTTTGACCATTAACTGGGTTTATAACATAACTTCCCGTAAATACGCCCGTTTTCTCTTTATTCTCTTGGCGTTCAACATCAGATTTTTGCTGCGAAGCTTGGATATATGCTTCAACCTTTTCGCGTGTATCAGAATTGACCAACTGAGGAATCAGAGGATGCTCCGGCGCCAAAGCTACATACGTCGCGCCAAATAACGTATCAGGCCGAGTTGTGAAAACTGTAATCTTGGAATCTTGACCGCTAACCGCAAACTCAACTTCCGCGCCAACTGATCGACCAATCCAATTTTTCTGCATGGTTTTAACCATTTCCGTCCAGTCAAGCTCATCGGTTGCCTCTAAAATTTCATCTGCATACGCCGTAATTCGGAAGAACCACTGCTTGAGATTCCGCTTGGTTACAGGATTACCGCAGCGCCAACATTTGCCACCTTCAACCTGTTCGTTGGCAAGCACTGTGTTATCAGTTTCACACCACCATTGTAGCTGCTCTTTTTGATATGCCAAATCGTGCTTATATAATTGCGTAAAAATCCACTGAGTCCATTTGTAATATTCTGGATCGGCCGTAGAAATTTCTTTTGTCCAATCATAGCTAAACCCAAGTCGTTTCAATTGCTCCTTAAAATGAACCTTCGCTTCATCGTGCGCTACACGCGGCGTTTTTCCAACTTTAATAGCGTAATTTTCAACCGGCAAACCAAAGCTGTCCCAGCCGATTGGATGATAGACATTATAACCCTGCTGACGCTTGAATCGCGCCTTGATATCGGCAAATTGAAAAGTGCGACCGTGGCCAATGTGAATTCCCGCCCCCGTAATCCCCGGAAGCATGCTCAAACTGTAATACTTCGGTCGGGTTGTGTCATTAAAATCGACCGCGTAAGTACCTTCAGCCTCCCATTTGTTTTGCCATTTTTGTTCAATTTCTGTCGGATTATAGCGTCTCATATCTGTAATTATAGCAAATAATCCCGCTCATTACGAACGGGATTATTATTAGGCAATTAAGCTATCGTCTGGTCGATGTTGATGACAATCCGCTCGAATATCCGCTCATAAAACCTTCTACAAACTCTTTCAAGCTTTCAGCGTCCGACGGCGCCTTAATCTCCTCAGACTTGTTCATGCTAATGTCAAATGAAATCTCTACAGAAGCCTTCTTGCCATCACCTTTCAACTCCAAGGCTTTCAGTTCATGAGACGACCTATCAACCCACACCTTCAATGAAGCCGTGTCGATAGATGATGATTCACTGCTCTTGTAGCTATTAGATTTTCCACACTTACTGAGCGCCTTGCCTGCTGATGAATTTTTAAACTCATCGTTAAATTTCGACAATTTACTGTTATCGCCCTTTAGTTCAAAACCACGTCCACCATTACGATCGCTGATCTTTGAGTCTTTTATAGTGAATAAACTATTCTTTTGATAAATCTGAGCCAATTCCTTACGTGCACTTTCGTCACTTTGGATTTTCTTCAGAGCGTTAATTCCACACTTGTATTCGCTACCGATTTCATCTGGAGAAATATTCATCCATGTATTGCTCATTTTATCTATCTCAGAGCTCATCTTTCTCAAAGTCTGATCACGGTAAGTTTCTATTTGAGCCCTTGATGCCTTGCCGCCAGACGAAGACTCCATAACTATTTCAAGCAAAGTGCCATACAAATCCTTAAAGTTATTTATCTTCACGTATATCGTCCCATCATCACCAAGAACCATATCGCCGTCTAGTGGAATACTTTTTTCGACCCCTTTGATATTAAGCTTAGCGTCAATATTCGCCTTTGATTTTCCCGAATCAGTAGCAGTCTTTACGTTTAGCTCTATTTTTCCTTGGTCGCGCATATCAATAACCACCTTACCGTCGGCAGTCATCTTCTTTGTCATAATAGCATTAGACACAGCATCCGTAACCATCTTTTCTGGATTCTGCCACCACAAGAAGTAAACTAGCACAGCAGAAATAATAGCAATAAGAGCTACAACTCCCAGCACTATGCCAATTATCAATCCCGTTTTCTTCTTTTTTGGTTGCATCGGTACGCCATTATATTGTGGCTGCGGTGCAGGTTGATTACCTTGATCCATCATTCCCCCTTGTTTTATATACCTTGAATTTAATATACCACATTAATCTTTAAATTGTGAGAAAAATTGGTTTTTCCTAGCAATCCACTCCGGCGTTTGCCTGACTAAGTATTTATCGTCCTCAGTGCTATGAAGATTGATTTTTATAGATTCCTCTAGCCATACGCCGCCACTCGAACCCTTAAATAACGCGACGCCTTCAGATTTCAATTTGTCGCGCACGAAAGATCCAGCCTCGATAGCATTCTTGCACTTCTTCACCTGGCAACCTCTTTGGCGCGCAGCTGGCGCCAAATATTGATTAGCTTTCTCGCCAACCGTCACAACCCAATCCAACAAATCCGGACTACAGTGCGAACCAAGTTCAGCGTGAGCTTGCTCGAAAATCCCCTTTAAGCCATTCATATTGCCAAGTACAGCAATTCGCTGCGGAGTCTCAATTCGATACAAAGACTGTAAAGCCGCCAAAGCAGTCAACGGCGTCGAACTATAGCTATCATCAATCAACCAAGTATTGTCCGCACCCTTCAGTAAATTCATCCTGCCAGGCAGTGGATGCAAATTCTCTATACCTTTTTTTATATTCTCCTCAGTTTCGCCAAACGCATAACCAATAGCTGCCGCCACGATCGCTGGACGAATATTATGCTCGCCAATTAGCTTAACGTTGACTTCTAGTCCATTAGGATTTTCTGGCGACATAATAAAGCCGTGATGTCCGTCTTTCAGAGAAAAATTACGATCGTCAAAATTATACTCCGCCACGGGATCACTTCCGTACGTAGTAATATTAGGATTTGTCAAAAAGCTAGCAAAACGCCCGTCAATGTCATCACGATTTATCATCGCCATTCGCGAGAAATTCGCCAACGAAATCATCTCATTCGCCACTTCCTCCAAGGAATATTCAACCTGCATTCGGCCATTCGTCACAGAAGTTACAACCGTAATATCTGGCACAACATAAGCCTTAAACCAATCGTTATAGCCAAGTTCCTTTGGATTAAATTCCTGAACAATTACCTGAACTTCCGGTTTTTCGGCCTTAATTCTCTTCTTTACGGCGCGCATCACTTTCCACCATTTAAACAAGCCTTTTTCGGGCATTTTCACGCCCATCATCTGAAGGAAAACGTCAGCTTTCGTCTTCGGTTCTTCATTGCGAAGTTGAATATCAAATTGTTGCGCCAAAACCGTACCGATAGCTATTTTCGCACTAGCCTTTCCAGCGCTACCAGTTATCGCCACAAGCTTCACGTCTGGATGAACAGCAAAAAACTCTCGCACTAATTTTGCTAGTTTTTCTTCCCTTTTTTTTGAAACAGTAACCATAACTATATC
>JANDWE010000038.1 GCA_024330325.1 Candidatus Nanosynbacter colneyensis
GATAAGACGTTGGCGGGCGCCATAAAGTTTGATAATAATTTAGGTTTGGCTCAAAATGATGGATCGGTCGTATTGTCGCGCTTGGACGGGTCGGTTTCAGATATTGTTGGCTGGGGGAGTAATTCAAAGTTTGCAGGCTCGCCAATTAAAGGCGGTGTGAAAATTGTTTGGCGCTGTTTTATTGATGGAAATATTATTGATTCGAAAAATAATTCCACTGATTTTTTATCGAGTAAAGGTTCTGACAATCAGGAAATTGTGCCGTATTCACGTCCGAATTGTAAGAGTCCAGAGCCCAAACCTGAATCTCCAAAGGAGTTGAATAAATGTGAAGGTCTGAAGCTAAGTGAAATTGCGTCGAATGTTGATGAACAATTCATTGAGATTATCAATTCTGGCGAAAAAACCGTCATTACGACAGGCTGTAAATTGGCGGTTGGCGATGCTGGCGTTCGTGAAAATATTGGTGACATCGAATTAAATCCTGGCGAATTTTTGACGATCAAAATAAAAAATACGAAGCTGAAATTGCCAAAAACAAAAGGAAAAGTTTATTTATTAGACGAGGCTGGCTCGAAAATTAGTTCCGCTGAATATGAGAAGTTAGCGAAAAGCTCTTCGTGGAGTTTGATTGATGATGAGTGGACGCAAACGTTTATGATAACTGAAAATTCTGAGAATATCTTTAAGGAATATCCAGACTGTCAGAACGGCTATGAACGAAATGTGCTGGGCAGATGTGTGAAAATTGCCACCCCGCCCGTTGAAAGTCCTTGCCCTGTTGGTCAATATCGTCATCCGGAAACTCGCCGTTGTCGAAAGATTGAAGCGGCAAAAACTATTACGCCTTGTAAAGATGGCTATTATCGTAGTGAAGAAACTGGCAGATGTCGATCTGTCGCATCGGCTGCGGCAAAAACTTTGAAGCCTTGTCCAGAAGGTCAATTCCGCAATTCAGCCACAGGTCGATGCAAGAAAATTGCCTCCACTGACGATATAGCAAAAGAATGCCCAGAAGGATTTGAGCGCAACCCACAAACTAAGCGTTGCCGAAAGATAAAATCTGCGAATATGCCAACTGTTGGTTCGGCGGCTACTGAAGTTAAGCAGGTCGCTGGCGCTACTTGGGGTTGGTGGGTGTTTGGTGGCGTGAGTTTACTGGCTGTCGGTTACGGCGTATGGCAATGGCGATGGGAAATTTCGCAATTTGTACGAAAAATCCGCGAAAGCATTAAATTCGCAAGCGATAAATAATTGCTATAATAAAGATATGAGAATTATCGGGATTGACCCGGGAACGGGGATTTTAGGGTTTGGTGTGATTGATTTTTCTCGTGGCAAGTTCAAAATGGTTACGGCGGGAGTTGTGACGACGCCGGCACATACGCCAATTGACGAAAGGCTTGAAGATATTTTCGATAGCCTGACAGAAATTATTGCCGAAACAAATCCTGATGTTATGTCGATTGAAAAGCTATTTTTTGCGCGCAATGTTACGACGGCGATTTCTGTGGCGGAAGCGCGCGGCGTGGCTATGTTGACTGGACGAAAAGCTGGAATGCCGATTGCTGAATATACGCCGTTGCAAATAAAACAAACTTTGACCGGATATGGCAAGGCTGATAAAAAGCAAGTTCAGGAAATGGTGCGCCTTAATTTGGGTTTGAAAGATGTTCCGAAGCCAGATGACTGCGCAGATGCTTTGGCTGCAGCAATTACACACGCGGCGATGAATCGGGTATAATTGAAATATGATTGCACATGTTTTTGGAAAAGTTGCTGAGAAGTTTAACGGCTCGTTAGTCATTGATGTTCATGGTGTTGGATATGAAGTTAGTGTGGCGACTAATGATTTTGACGCGGTGACATTAGATCAAGAAGTAAAATTTTACACTTATCATCACGTGCGCGAACAGTCTGAGGAATTGTTT
>JANDWE010000090.1 GCA_024330325.1 Candidatus Nanosynbacter colneyensis
TGCTAATTCCATTAAGTCCAACGTACAAATTTCGCGAAAAACCTTTTTCTAAATTATCACTCGTATCGGTAAAACTATGCAGCACGCCGCGAAGACCGTGAAAATTGTCAAAAATTGGCCAAAAATCATCCCAAACCGACGGCTGACCTGCGGCACCATCGCGAACATGAAAACTTACCGGCAAATTGTAATCAATCGCCATTTGAAGTTGCGCTTCCAAGCCCTCAATTTGCGTTTCCCGCGGACTGTTATTGTAATAATAATCAAGCCCAATTTCACCAATTGCCACAATCGGAGAGTTTTCCGTCTTATTCTCCAGCAAAGTTTTGACATCTCCCCAGCCATCTTTCGTATCGTGCGGATGAACGCCAATTGCCGCCCAAGTAAACTCATGATTCGCGGCGAATTCTACAGCCTGGCGACTGCTTCGTTGGTCAGTACCAACGCAAATCATGCCAATATTCGCCTCGACCGTTTCTTTGTAAAATTGCTCGCGATTGTCCGTAAAAAATTCCGTATCATGCAAATGACAATGCGAATCTATCAGACGTAAACCCTCAGTCGCACTTTTCTTATCAGCCTCAATCATAAACTATTTAACCTGAGGTTCTGTTTTCGGAGCGCGTGGATCTGGCGTGTGAATATATTTGCGCGGGAACAAAGGCGTCAATTCTGACGACACGACACCACTAGCAAACATATCATGAATTTTCTCGGCAGTTTGCGGCATGAATGGTCGCAGCATGTCGGACACTTGCAGTAATGTTCCACAAGCGTGCGCCAAGATCTCACTCAAATGTGACTCTGCTTCTGGATCTTTATCACGATTTTTAGCAACTTGCCAAGGCTGAACTCGCTCGATATATTGATTCAAAGAACGAACAATTAGCCAAATTTCATCCATTGCTTGATCGAACATATAACTTTCCATCGCCTGACGATATGGTCCCATATCGTGCTCCGATTGTGGAGCATCACCAATAACGCCAGCTTGATAACTTTGCACCATTTTAGCGACTCGCTGAACCAAATTGCCCAAATCATTGCCAAGCTCACCATTATACGCAGCTTCAAACTTTTCCCAAGTAAAGTCGCCGTCATCTTGCGTTGGTACGTGGCGCAAGAAATAATATCGAAACGCCTCAGCGCCGTAATCTGGAATAATGTCAGCTGGACCAACACCATTTCCGAGACTCTTTGCCATTTTCATTCCGCCAGAATTAATAAATCCATGGACAAGTAAAACCTTCGGAAGCGGCAAATCTAACGCCATGAGCATTGCTGGCCAAATACCAGCGTGGAAACGAAGAATATCCTTGCCAATGACTTGCACATCAGCCGGCCAAAAAGATTGCCACTCTCCTGGACGATCAGGATAACCAATAACCGTAATGTAATTACTCAGAGCATCTAGCCAAACGTACAT
>JANDWE010000105.1 GCA_024330325.1 Candidatus Nanosynbacter colneyensis
AGTGACGCGGGTGGTCATAAGCTGTTTTCAATGAGCGCGCAAATTGCGGCGGGTAACAGTGGTGGTCCAGCGTTCGATGATGATGGCAAGCAGATTGGACTGAACACTTACGGCGGCTCGTCTTGTGCGGATAGGAGCGAGCGCAACAATTCTTGCTTTGGAGAGGGAATATTTCGTGATATCGCCGATCTGAAGACTATGGCGAAGAAAAATAATGTTGCGTTATCGGCGAATGGCGAATTGACTAAGCTCTGGAAAGATGGCTTGGAGAGTTTTTCTCAAGGTAAATATTCTCAGGCAAAAGCTAAATTTGAGCAATTGGATAAAAAATATCCCGACAATTATTTGGTGGCGAAGATGATCGAAGTTTCATCCAATACTCCAGATGATTCTACGGAAAGCGAGGCATCTAGCGCAGAAGCCAGTGCGAGCGAATCAGAAAATAACACTACGGTTATAATTGTGGTTGTGGTGATTCTTTCAACGGGGGCATTATTCTTAACAGTGTCAATTATCGCAGTTGCCGTTTCCGTCAGTAATCGTCGTAAGATGAATGTCTATCCATATCCTGTCGCTGGACAATTCCCGCAGCAGCCTCAATATCCACAACAGCCGTATCAGCAGCCAATTCCGCCGCAACAACAATATCCGCAACAAAATTACTATCAGCAGCAACCTGGTCAATATCCGCCAACGTACGCGCAGCCGCCTATAGAGCAGCCTCCAGCTAACTATCAGCCTGCGGCATCAGCTCAGAACGACAACGAGTCTAAAAATCCTCCGGCTCAGAGCTAGTCAAAAACATAGATAACTGATATAATAAAACGCAAGAGTAGTTTTTTGGTGCCAAAAAATTGACCAAAAATCTCGGCAAATTAACGTAATATAAAGGAAAATTTATGGCAGAGACGCATGTTCCGCTAAAGAATTTTAGAAATATTGGTATTATTGCCCATATTGACGCCGGTAAAACGACGACAACTGAGGGTATTTTGTACCGCACTGGCTTGACGCATAAGATCGGTGTGGTTCGTGGTGAAGGTGACGGTGCTACCACCGACTGGATGGCACAGGAGAAAGAGCGTGGTATTACTATTACGTCAGCTGCTGTGACTTGTTTCTGGAAAGACCACAAGATTAACATCATCGACACCCCAGGGCACATTGACTTTACCGCTGAGGTTGAGCGTAGTTTGCGCGTGCTTGACGGTGCAGTTACTGTCTTTGACGGTAAGATGGGTGTTGAGGCTCAGTCTGAAACTGTTTGGCGCCAGGCTAATAAGTACGGTGTGCCACGTATTTGTTTTGTTAACAAGATTAACCAGACCGGTGGTGACTTCTACAAGTCTCTAGAGTCAATTCACAACCGCTTGAGCAAGCAGGCTTTCCCAGTTCACTTGCCAATTGGTTTTGAAAAGACTATCCACGGTGTTGTCGACTTGATTGACATGAAGGCTTACACCTACGACGATTACACGGATCACGAACTTAAGGTTGGTGAAATTCCAGCTGATATGCTTGAAAAAGCTAAGAATGCACGTTCTCTGTTGGTTGAAAACGCTGTTGAAGCTGACGACGAACTTACTATGAAGTTCTTGGAGCAGGGTGAAGAAGCTATTACTGTTGACGAGCTGAAGATGGCTCTACGTAAGCGCGTTTTGGCTGGTGACTTTTACCTAGTAACTGGTGGTGACGGTCGCGGTGTGATCGTTGAGAAGTTGCTTGACTTGATGGTTGACTTCTTGCCAAGCCCTCTAGACGTTGATGAAATTTGGGGCAAGAATCCAAAGACTGGCGACGAAGTTAGCCGCAAGCCATCAGATAAAGAGCCTTTGTCTGCTTTGGCGTTTAAGATTGCCGCTGACCCATTTGTTGGTAAATTGATCTTCGTTCGTGTCTATTCTGGAGTTTTGAACTCAGGAAGCTACGTGCTTAACACGACAACTGGCGAGAAAGAGCGAATCGGACGAATTGTTCGTATGTTTGCTGACAAACGTGAAGAAATTAGCAAGGTTGAAGCTGGTGACATCGCTGCTGTGGTTGGTCTGAAATCTACCGCAACTGGTAACACATTGTCTGACGTGGCACATCCAATTGCTCTTGAGTCAATTGAATTCCCAGAGCCACCAGTATCGATTGCGGTTGAGCCAAAGTCAAAGGCTGACCAGGAAAAAATGGCGTTGGCATTGCAACGCTTGGCCGAGGAAGATCCAACTTTCCGAATTCACACAGACGAAGAAACAGGTCAGACAATTATGTCAGGAATGGGTGAGTTACACCTAGACATTCTTATCGACCGTATGAAGCGCGAATTTAAGGTTGAAGCCAACATTGGTGAACCTCAGGTTGCCTTCCGCGAAAGCATCAAGGGTCGCTCTGAAGTTCAAGGTAAGCATGCTAAGCAGTCTGGTGGTCGCGGTCAATATGGTGATGTTTGGGTTCGCTTTGAGCCAAATGAGACCGGTAAGGGCTTTGAATTCGTTGATGAAATTAAGGGTGGTGTGGTTCCTCAGGAATATCGCCCAGCTGTAATGAAGGGTATTCGCGAAACATTGGAAGGCGGTGTTATTGCTGGCTATCCAGTTGTTGACGTTAAGGCTACACTTTATGATGGTTCATACCACGACGTTGACTCCTCAGAATTGGCGTTTTCATTAGCAGGTTCGATAGCTGCTCGTGAAGGTATTAAACAAGCTAACCCAATCTTGCTTGAGCCAGTTATGAAGGTTGAAGTTACTACACCAGAAGACTTCATGGGTGACATCATCGGCGACCTTAACTCACGTCGCGGACGTATCGACGCCATGGAAGACTTGATGGGTGGCGCTAAGTTGATTAAGGCGTTTGTGCCATTAGCAAATATGTTCGGCTACACATCGGACATTCGCTCAATGTCTCAGGGTCGCGCCGCTTCAACGATGGAATTGGCTCAATACGAGGAAGTTCCACCAAACGTTGCGCAAGAGATTATCGAAAAGCGAAATAAATAATCTCTACCTCATAAAAAATCCTCGGAGCGAATCCGGGGATTTTTATTTGGCTAAATTTCGGGTTTATAAGTGTGGGATTGTTAGATTTCGTTTGGTGAGTTCTTCTTTGAGTCGTTTGGTCAATTTGCGCGCTTTTGTCGCGTGAGCGCTATCTGTGCGATATCTGTTTTCAATATCTTCAAATCGTTGACCTCTGGTTGTCTGTTTGCCGTCTGGACTAGTCTTCTTG
>JANDWE010000135.1 GCA_024330325.1 Candidatus Nanosynbacter colneyensis
GCGATTTACGATGCGTTGCATGTCAAGAACGGCAAAGAGACGCTGGTTTTGGAAGTAGCGCAGCACTTGGACGAGCATACTGTTCGAGCAATTGCCCTGTCTTCGACAGATGGATTGAGCCGTGGTGCAGAAGTTGTTGCAACTGGTGCTCCAATTTCCGTTCCAGTCGGCGCGGAAACCCAAGGACGAATGTTCAATGTTGTCGGTGAAGCGATTGACGAAAAACCGCAACCAAAGGGCAAAACCGCCCCAATTCACCGCCCTGCTCCAGCGCTTTCTGAGCAGTCAAATAAGACTGAAATCTTGGAAACTGGTATTAAGGTTGTTGACTTGATTGCGCCACTTGCTAAGGGTGGAAAGGCTGGCTTGTTTGCTGGTGCTGGTGTCGGTAAAACGGTTCTTATTACTGAGTTGATTAACAATATCGCTAAGTTCCACTCTGGAAACTCTGTTTTTGCTGGTGTTGGTGAGCGAACTCGTGAAGGTAACGACCTTTACTATGAAATGGAAGAAGCTGGTGTTTTGGACAAGACTTCGCTAGTGTTCGGGCAAATGAACGAGCCACCTGGAGCACGTTTGCGAGTGGCATTGTCGGGTCTGGCGATGGCTGAAGCTTTCCGTGACGAAGGTAAAGACGTCTTGCTATTTATCGACAATATTTATCGCTACACTCAGGCTGGTGCTGAGGTGTCGGCATTGCTTGGTCGTCTGCCAAGTGCGGTTGGTTATCAGCCAAACCTCCAGCAAGAAATGGGCGCTTTGCAAGAGCGAATTACTTCAACGAAGAAGGGTTCGATTACTTCTGTTCAGGCTGTCTATGTGCCAGCTGACGACTTGACTGACCCAGCTCCTGCCACGACCTTTGCACACCTTGACGCTACAATTGTGATGAACCGTGCATTGACGGAAATCGGTATTTATCCAGCGGTTGACGTTTTGGACTCCAGCTCAAGCTCGCTTGATCCAGAAATTGTCGGCGAAGAGCATTACCGCGTGGCGCGTGAGGTTCAGCGAATTTTGCAGCAATATAAAGAGCTTCAGGATATCATCGCTATTTTGGGTATGGAAGAATTGTCGGACGATCAGAAGCAGATTGTTGCTCGCGCTCGTCGTATTCAGCGATTCTTGGCACAGCCATTCCACGTGGCTGAGAAGTTTACCGGAAATCCAGGTGTTTATGTTAAATTGGAAGACACCATCCGCGACGCTTCCGATATTTTGGCTGGTAAATACGACGATAAACCTGAAAACTGGTTCTACATGGTTCAGGGCACGTTGGCTGATCAAGTCGCTCGCGACGCTGAAGCTGAAGCTGCCGAGGCTAAAAAACATTCTGAGAAGAAAGCTAAATAGTTATGAAATTGTCATTAGTCACACTTGTTGGTACGAAGGTTGACGAAGAAGTTTATTCGGTGTCAATTCCGACTACTGACGGCGAAATTTCCGTTTTCCCAAGCCACGAGCCGCTAGTGACGATTGCACGGGACGGCGTGATTACCGTGCGTCGACATAAAGAAGACTCTGATAATCAGTTGGAATATTTCGCAATCTCTGGTGGCGTGGTAAAAATTGACTATTCGTCGGTGCAAATTTTGGTTGATGAAGCTGATCACGGCGATGACATCATCGAGGCAGAAACTCAGAGGGCTCTGGAGCGTGCTATCAAGGCGCGTGATGAAGCTGGCGATCAAGTTGAGCGTGAGAAAGCCAAGCAACTTATCGATCGTCATATGGTGCGATTGAAGGTTGCTGATCTTCATAGACGTAAGCGACGACGCTAGGATCTATCGGGGCGTAATAAGCGTGAAGTCTAGCATGTCGCGTAGCGCGTGAATTGTCATCTTCACTTCTAGGCGTTTACTCTCCGTGAAGACGTCAGGTATATTCTTCTCATATGTTTTTAAGAAGTACTCGTCAAATTGCTGAGGGCTTACGGGAGAAAATCTAGTACCAAACTTAGAGAGCGATTCCATATATAACATAATGTCGTTGAGCGCGTCATCTGGACTATTAAATTTTCGCATTTCTGTTAAATCTACTATGCGAACTCTATTATTGATATCTCTCGCGGTATTTTTTACCTGAAAATCTCCGTGCATTAGACCGAAATCGTTTAATGTCACTAACGTCAAGGCTGCTGTGGTCAGAGCTTCTGATATTTCTGACTCAGTAGGTTTGTGCGCCTCATTTAAGATAGTATTATCGTAAGTAACAACTCCTGATTCAAATTCGGTAATAACACTATAATTACCCCCCCATCTAGTAAATCCTAGAACCCGAAACGTTAATGGCCTTCCTTCTTCTCTGCTATTAAGATACTTTATTGTATTATATTCGCGAATAGCGCGACTTAATGAGTCGGCTGCCTTTATTGCTACTGGTTGAATTATTTTTGGAGAACTATCTGTTTGCCCCGATATTGTCATGTCTCCGAACTGGACTTGATAAACACTATCTTCCCTACCTTCTGCATATTTTGGTACCTTATCCACTCGAACATCGAGGGGAGTTTGATTTGGTTTTGAAACATCCGATAAGAGTATTATACCTTCCGGACTATTTTTCAGGTTAGATGTTGTAACATCTGAAGGGTGAATATAAGATAGTTTACTTTCTAGATATTCAGACATACTTATATTATATCATAATAACTATACTTTTTCAATCAATTTGCGTATAGTACTAAGACTCTAATTAATACTAATCTAAATAGCGACGTCTTCCGTCGTCTATTCTTTGTCTTCAGCGATACCAAAAGTAACAGCCACGAATAGAGACAGAACCACTACAAACCCTGAGATAATGGCGATAGTTTTTGATGTTTTAAATGAAATAGCGTTATTTGTATACACGGATAATGTTGAAAAGGTCTCCATGTCGCTAAAATCAGGCATTGCAAGGCCGCAGATAAATAATGAGATTGACATGACGATAAAGGAAACACGTACTATTGTGGTGAGATGGTCTTTTGATGCATGGCGTTTTTTCATTTGTCGGGAGATGATTGCAAGACAGATACAGCTAACGATAAGCGCCCACGGGCCAAGTAGTGCTAGTACCCAACCGCCGATGCCAGTAATGAATCCGCGTGCGAGCGAGAACCAGATAGCACTTACCCATAATGCTATGACGATCCATGTGTCTATGGCCTGTTGTTTTTGTAGTTTTTGTTTTTTTGTTGTCATGTCAATAAGTATAATGTGGATGATCGTTGTGTGCAAGTATTGATCGCACCTCGTCTGTCGTCGTGGTGTGCATCAATTTTTCTCGAAGTTCCTTTGCGCCGTCAAAATCGCGAATATAAATCTTGAAAAAACGTTTTAGAGTTTCAAAAGGTCGCCCTAAAATCGGCTGGTAAGAATCGAACAAATCCAAGTGATAATTAAGGAGCGCCAACAGTTCTTCTTTATGATTATCTGCGTCAGCTTTCGACTCGCGGAAACAAAACGGATCACTGAAAACACCTCGCCCAATCATAATTCCATTCACGCCAGGATGCTTTCTGGCAATTTCCAGCCCATGTTCTCTGTCGCGAATGTCGCCGTTGATAGTCAGGAGCGTTTGCGGGGCAATTTCATCGCGCAGCTTAACAATCTCGTCAATCAATTCATAATGCGCCGCAACTTTGCTCATCTCTTTTTTGGTACGCAGATGAATCGTCAAGTTCACGATGTCTTGTTTGAGAATTGTCGTCAGCCACTCTCGCCATTCATCGACGTAAGTATATCCCAGCCGAGTTTTTACGCTAATTGGCAATCCAGATTTTTTGGCGGCGTCAATTGCAGCTATCGCTATGTCGGGTCGACGAATTAGAGCAGCGCCACCGCTTTTAATGGCAGATTTGGCGGGACAGCCCATATTGATATCAATTCCGTTAAAACTAAGTTCCGCGCAGTGCTTCGCGAAAGCTTCCATGTCCCCTGGTTCGCCACCCCAAATTTGCGCAATCAGCGGCTGCTCATCGTCAGTTTTAATTAGTCGCCCAGCTATGGCTTTATCGCCAGCGTGAACCCAGCCGGTAGCATTTGCGAACTCGGTGAAAAATATATCTGGCGCGCCAGCCTGTTTCACGACATGACGAAACACGACGTCGGTGACGGCTTCCATTGGTGCCAATATGAAAAATGGCTGCGGTAAATCATTCCAAAACGATGTCATCTCTGTTATTTTATCACAAAAAGGAGAAAACCCTATCTCATCATCGAGATAGGGTGTGGGCGGGCTTCAAGCGGTTCTGTTCGTAGTAGTTTCTAATCTCATCTTTGAGAGAAGAATCTGCGACAAATGAATCTCGCGAGCCCAAAACTGGGAGGGAAGCAAAACGCCTTTGTCTTACTTCCCAGTGGACACAGCGGGACTCGAACCCGCAACCTCCCACTGCGCCGACATCG
Source organism: Candidatus Nanosynbacter colneyensis (assembly GCA_024330325.1). Classification (GTDB taxonomy): domain Bacteria; phylum Patescibacteriota; class Saccharimonadia; order Saccharimonadales; family Saccharimonadaceae; genus Nanosynbacter. Next base: position 4,392 of record JANDWE010000135.1, read on the forward strand.
TTGTCGACACGGCGGGCGCTCTACCATTTAAGAGCTATGCGTCCTGTGATTCTTTTCCGGACTACCGGCTGGCTGAATCACGTCAGGGGCGGACGGACGCCCTTTACTGACCTCGGAGATCAGTGTTTTCGGGGTCGCACAAACCCCGACCATCAAGAGAAAGGATAGTCAGGCGTTCTTGCCTCCACACTGGAGGCACACCTGACCGCTACCGCCGCAGTTGTCGCAGCGGTAGCCGAGTGACTTCTTGCCAGTTCCCCGGCAAGATGGACACATTTTCGTACCTGAGTAGCCCATGTTGCTACACGGTCTACATGACATGAGATTTTCACCTCTTTCCTAAAGAAAAGAGCTGATCCTCTGATTATGCTTTCGTGAAGCATAATTCGAAAGAATCAGCTTCACGAATAAAGCGTTTATTATAATAACACTAATTATAAAAAAATGCAACAATATACCAGAATATTTTTATATTTCGCCCGCCAGCAGGTCTTTTTCGAATTGCAGCATTCCCTTATAATCTGGCGAATATCCAGAGATATCTGGCATATCGAGCGTGGTGATTTTTTGCCAAATGATGTTTACGAGTTTCGCGAATTCGGACAATTCTTCGCTGGAGAACGTGTCTTCCAGGCTGAGGATATCGCCGGTCTTCATGTCTGGCTCGACAAATTGCAATCGCCCGCCAGTAAACGTGAAATTGCCATAATCGCGTGAATGCTCGACCAGCAGCTGATAGAACATCAATTGCTGACGATATTTATGAAGTTTGATTTTTTCGTAATCGGCCGAACCTTTCCAGGAATGCGCCGGCTTGCCAGTTTTATAATCCGTTACGAAGATGGTTTTATTTTGCTTGTCGATGTCGACAACGTCAAGTTTACCGGTCAATCTGGCGTTATCGAT